>JBOIDM010000261.1:0-7352 GCA_050740575.1 Gammaproteobacteria bacterium | reverse complement strand
TATCATGGCAGTGTCAAAAGTAGAGATCTTGGAGGCCATTTCCAAGATGACGGTTCTCGAAGTGGTGGACCTTGTTGAGGCTATGGAAGAAAAGTTCGGGGTCTCGGCGGCGGTCGCCGTTGCACCGGCGGCCGCCAGCGCTGCAGGGGCACCGACGGCCGTCGAAGAGCAGACCGAGTTCACCGTGCTGATGACCAGTTTCGGCGAAAACAAAGTTGGCGTAATCAAGACGGTGCGCGCGATTACGGGCCTTGGGCTTAAAGAAGCTAAAGACCTGGTCGAAGGCGTGCCCTCGGTGGTCAAAGAAGCGGTGCCGAAGGAGGAGGCGGAAACCATCAAGAAGCAACTCCAAGAAGCGGGTGCGACGGTCGAGGTTAAGTAGCGGCGAGGCCTTGTCCCCCGCAAGTTGCTCACGCCCATGCGGTCGGTGACTCGCGTCACCCGCCGTGCTATAGCCCTTTAGAACGCGGATCTTAACGATGGCCTATTCGTACACAGAGAAAAAGCGTATTCGCAAGGATTTCGGCAAGCGTCCAAGCATACTCGACGTTCCCTATTTGTTGACGACGCAAATCGATTCCTACCGGGAATTCCTGCAAGCCGACACCCGGCAAGAAGCGCGTGCGGACAGGGGTTTGCATGCCGCGTTCAAATCGGTCTTTCCGATCGTGAGCTACTCCGGAAACGCACTCCTCGAATATGTCAGCTACCGTCTCGGTACGCCGATATTCGATGTGAAGGAATGTCAGGTGCGAGGTCTTACCTACGCCGCCGCATTGCGAGTGAAGGTCAGGCTCGTTATCCACGACAAGGAGTCGGGCGCGGCACGTAGCGTCAAGGATATAAAAGAGCAAGAAGTTTACCTGGGCGAATTGCCGCTCATGACCAGCAACGGGACTTTCGTCATCAACGGCACCGAGCGCGTCATCGTTTCGCAGTTACATCGATCGCCGGGTGTCTTTTTCGAGCACGATAAGGGCAAAACGCATTCCTCGGGTAAACTGCTGTTCTCTGCGCGGGTTATCCCTTATCGGGGTTCATGGTTGGATTTCGAGTTCGATCCCAAGGACTATCTGTTCGTGCGGATCGATAGACGCAGGAAAATCCCGGCGACTATCCTACTGCGCGCTCTCGGTTACTCGCCCACGGAAATCCTCGACGTTTTCTTCGAAAAGACAAACTTTACGATCGGTAAACGCGCGATCAAAATGGAGCTCATCGCGGAACGGCTGCGGGGCGAGACGCTGGCCTTTGATATCAAGGATGATCATGACCGGATTCTGGTCGAAAAGGACCGACGTATCACGGTTCGGCACGTCAATGCCCTCAAGAAGGCCGGACTAAAGCATATCGTGGTGCCCCACGAGTACCTGCAAGGAAAGGTGCTGGTCAGCGACGTCGTCGATTCCAGCACCGGGGAGATCGTCGCGCAAGCCAATGACCCGATCACTCACGAAATCCTGGAAAAGTGCAGCGCCTGCGGCATTACGTCCATCACCACGATCTATACGAACGATTTGGACCGCGGATCCTACATCTCGGACACCTTGCGTGTCGATCCGACGCGCTCCGCAGTGGAGGCGCAGGTGGAAATCTACCGCATGATGCGTCCCGGCGAACCGCCGACACGGGAAGCCGCCGATAGCCTGTTCAAAAACCAGTTTTTCAGCCCCGACCGCTATGATTTATCCGCCGTGGGCCGTATGAAGTTCAATCGGCGGGTCGGGCGCGCGGAGCCGGAGGGAGCGAGCGTTCTGTCGAAGGAAGACATCATCGACGTGCTCAGGGTGTTGATCGATATCCGTAACGGAAACGGCACCGTCGATGACATCGACCACCTTGGGAATAGGCGCGTGCGCAGCGTGGGCGAAATGGTCGAAAACCAGTTCCGCATCGGCTTGGTGCGGGTCGAGCGGGCAGTCAAGGAGCGCTTGAGCCTCGCGGAGTCGGAAGGGACCATGCCGCAGGAGCTGATCAACGCGAAACCGGTGTCGGCGGTCATCAAGGAATTTTTTGGATCGAGTCAGTTGTCGCAATTCATGGATCAGAACAACCCGCTGTCGGAGGTTACGCACAAGCGCCGCATCTCCGCGCTCGGCCCCGGGGGGCTTACCCGCGAGCGGGCCGGTTTCGAGGTGCGCGATGTGCACCCTACGCATTATGGCCGGGTGTGTCCGATCGAGACGCCGGAAGGACCCAATATCGGTCTGATTAATTCGCTTGCGGTGTACGCGCGGACTAACCGTTACGGTTTCCTCGAGACGCCCTACCGGAAAGTCGCGGAGAGCAAGGTGACAAGCGAGGTGCAATACCTGTCCGCTATTGAGGAGGGCCAGTACGTCATCGCGCAAGCGAACGCAAAGCTGGATGGTGGCGGCCGGCTCATCGATGATCTGGTCTCGTGCCGCTATCAGAATGAGTTCACCTTGTCGACGCCCGATAAGGTCGAGTACATAGATGTCTCGCCGAAGCAGATCGTGTCGGTGGCGGCGTCGCTCATACCCTTCCTCGAGCATGACGACGCCAATCGCGCGCTCATGGGCTCGAACATGCAGCGCCAAGCCGTGCCCACGCTGCGCGCGCAGATGCCGCTGGTCGGGACCGGGATGGAGCGCGCCGTCGCGATCGATTCGGGCGTCGCGGTTGTGGCCGAACGCAGCGGCGTGGTCGATTCGGTGGATGCCAGCCGGATCGTGGTGAGGAGCGAGGATGACGATACCGATGCGGGTCAGGCGCGCGTTGTTATTTACAATCTTACCAAATATACGCGCTCGAACCAGAACACCTGCATCAACCAAAGGCCCCTGGTGCGACCGGGGGATCGGATCGCGCAAGGCGATGTGTTGGCCGATGGCCCTGCCACCGATCTCGGCGAGCTTGCGCTCGGGCAGAATATGTTGGTCGCCTTCATGCCTTGGAATGGTTATAACTTCGAGGACTCGATCTTGATTTCCGAGCGCGTCGTCGAAGAGGACCGCTACACCAGCATTCATATCGAGGAGCTTAACTGCATCGCCCGCGACACCAAGCTCGGACCCGAAGAGATCACGGGAGATATTCCGAACGTGAGCGAGAGCGCGCTTGGAAAGTTGGATCAGTCGGGAATCGTCTATATCGGCGCCGAAGTCAACCCCGGTGATATTCTGGTGGGCAAGGTCACACCGAAAGGTGAGACGCAACTGACGCCTGAAGAAAAACTACTCCGAGCGATCTTCGGTGAAAAGGCGTCCGACGTGAAGGACACCTCCCTACGGGTGCCCTCGGGGATGAACGGGACGGTGATCGATGTCCATGTGTTTACGCGCGACGGGATAGAGAAGGATGCCCGGGCCTTGGAGATCGAGACCGCTGAGCTCTCGCGAGTCAAGCAAGACTTCGATGACCAACTGCGGATCCTTGAAGATGACGTTTATCAGCGCATCGAGAAAGTCCTGCTCGGGAAGGTAGCCGACGGAGGTCCGGGAGGTCTCAAGACCGGAACCAAGATCACCCAGGCCTATTTAGACGGGCTGAAGCGAGAAAAGCGGCTCGACGTCAAAATACGCAGTGAAGAGGGGCAGGCACAGCTCAACCGATTGGCAGCCTTGGTCGCACAGCAACAACAAGAGTTTGATCGCCGCTTCGAGGAAAAGCGTTCGAAAATAACCTCCGGCGATGATCTTGCCCCCGGTGTGCTGAAGATGGTCAAGGTCTACCTCGCGGTTAAACGCCGTGTTCAACCCGGTGACAAGATGGCCGGCCGGCACGGAAACAAAGGTGTGATTTCAACCATCGTGCCCGTCGAGGACATGCCGTTCATGGAAGATGGCACCCCGATTGATATCGTGCTCAATCCCTTGGGCGTTCCCTCGCGCATGAACGTGGGCCAGGTACTAGAGGCACATCTCGGGTGGGCGGCGAAAGGCGTCGGCGAGCGTATAGGGAAGATGCTGGACGCTGCGGCCAAGGTGACCGAAATTCGGCAGTTCTTAGAACGCGTGTATAACAGCAGCGGAAAACAGGAAGCGTTTTCCGATCTCAGCGACGAGGAGATTCGCGCGCTCTGCAAGAATCTCCGCCAAGGAGTCCCGGTGGCCACGCCGGTCTTTGACGGGGCCTCGGATCGGGAGATCAAAGACTTGCTGAAACTCGCGGGTTTACCCGAGAGCGGCCAAGCGGTCCTGCGTGACGGCCGCACGGGTGTGCCCTTCGATCGTCCCGTGACCGTCGGGTATATGTATATCCTAAAGCTTAACCATCTTGTCGATGACAAAATGCACGCGCGCTCCACCGGTCCCTACAGTCTCGTGACACAACAGCCCTTGGGCGGAAAAGCGCAGTTTGGAGGCCAGCGGTTCGGAGAGATGGAGGTGTGGGCGCTCGAGGCCTACGGCGCCGCTTATACGCTGCAAGAGATGTTGACGGTCAAATCCGATGACGTAAATGGGCGCACCCGGATGTATAAGAACATCGTAGACGGGGACCATCGCGTGGAAGCCGGGATGCCGGAATCCTTCAATGTGTTGTTGAAGGAGTTACGCTCATTAGCAATCGACATCGAACTCCATCAGAAGTGATGCCTTATCGCGCGTTTCCCTGGTCCGCCTAAAAGGACTCGGGAAGGAGGAACAATCTTGAAAGATCTATTGAATCTCCTCAGGCAACAGGGGTTGAGCGAGGAATTTGACGCCATCACCATCGGCATCGCTTCGCCGGAGAAGATCCGATCCTGGTCCTACGGCGAGGTCAAGAAACCGGAGACCATCAACTACCGGACCTTCAAACCGGAACGCGACGGTCTGTTCTGCGCCAAGATCTTTGGGCCGGTAAAGGATTACGAATGCCTGTGCGGAAAGTACAAACGCCTAAAGCACCGCGGGGTCGTCTGCGAGAAATGCGGTGTCGAGGTCACCCTGGCCAAAGTCCGGCGCGAGCGGATGGGCCATATCGAGCTTGCCAGCCCCGTGGCCCATATCTGGTTCTTGAAATCATTACCCTCGCGCATGGGTTTGTTGTTGGATCTTTCCTTGCGGGAAATCGAACGCATCCTCTATTTCGAGGCCTACGTCGTCATCGATCCCGGAACGACACCCCTCGAACGCGGCCAATTGCTGACTGAGGAAATGTACCTGGATTCGATGGAGCAATACGGCGATGAATTTAACGCGCGTATGGGCGCCGAGGCCGTGCATGCGTTGCTGCGGACGATCAATCTTCGGGTCGAGATCGCCAAGATCCGTGAGGTGCTGCCGAGCACCTCCTCCGAGACCAAGTTAAAGAAGCTCAATAAACGCCTCAAGTTGCTCGAGGCGCTTATGTCCTCGGGCAACCGTCCCGAATGGATGGTCATGACCGTGCTACCCGTCCTACCCCCGGAATTGCGCCCGCTGGTCCCGCTCGATGGCGGCCGCTTCGCCACCTCCGATCTCAATGATCTTTACCGGCGCGTGATCAACCGGAATAACCGCTTGAAGCGCCTTCTGGATCTCAGCGCCCCGGATATCATCGTCCGCAACGAGAAGCGCATGCTGCAAGAGGCCGTGGACGCGCTGCTCGATAACGGCCGCCGGGGCCGCGCCATTACGGGGACCAACAAGCTGCCGCTGAAATCCCTTGCCGACATGATCAAGGGCAAGCAAGGCCGGTTCCGGCAGAACCTGCTCGGCAAGCGCGTCGATTATTCCGGCCGCTCGGTGATCGTGGTGGGGCCGACGCTGAAGCTGCACCAATGCGGGTTGCCCAAGAAGATGGCGCTGGAACTATTTAAGCCTTTCATCTTCAGCAAATTGGAACGCTTGGGCATGGCCACCACGATCAAGGCATCGAAGAAGATGGTGGAGCGCGAGGGCCCGGAGGTATGGGACATCCTGGAAGACGTGATCCGCGAGCACCCGGTCCTGCTGAACCGTGCGCCGACCTTGCACCGGCTCGGGATACAAGCCTTCGAACCGGTTCTCGTCGAAGGCAAGGCCATCCAACTGCATCCCTTGGTTTGCACCGCCTTTAACGCCGACTTCGACGGCGATCAAATGGCGGTGCACGTGCCCTTGTCGATCGAAGCTCAACTTGAGGCGCGCACCTTGATGATGTCGACCAATAACATCCTCTCCCCGGCCAATGGCGAACCCATCATCGTGCCGACGCAGGATGTCGTTTTGGGCCTGTATTACCTGACGCGGGAGCGCGCCGGAGCCAGCGGCGAGGGTATGGCATTGACCGATCTCGATGAGGTGCATCGTGCCCATGCGAGCGGTTTGGTCGATCTGCACGCCCGCATTAAGGTGAGGATACGCGAAGTCGTTCAGGACCAATTCGGGCAGCGCCGGGAGGTTTCGCGGCGCGTCGAGACGACGGTGGGGCGGGCCCTGTTATCGCAAGTGCTGCCGAGGGAGCTTCCGTTCGATCTTATCAACAAGGAACTGAATAAGCGCGCCATCTCCAATCTGATCAATGCCTGTTATCGCCAATTGGGTCTCAAGGATACCGTGATTTTCGCGGATCGGCTTATGTACACGGGTTTTAATCATGCCACACGCGCGGGGATATCCATCAGCGTAAACGACATGGTGGTCCCGGAGGAGAAAACAGAAATCATCGGCAGGGCCGAAGATGCGATCAAGGAGATAGAGGGACAATATGCGTCGGGCTTGGTCACTAAGGGCGAGCGCTATAACAAGGTCATCGACATCTGGTCGCATACGAATGATCAAGTGGCCAAAGCGATGATGGACAAGCTCGGTACGGATCTAGTCAACGTCCAAGGCAAGGACATCCGTCAGAGCTCGTTTAATTCGATTTTCATGATGGCCGATTCCGGTGCCCGCGGATCCGCGGCGCAGATCCGCCAGCTCGCGGGTATGCGCGGATTGATGGCCAAACCGGATGGCTCGATTATCGAGACGCCCATCACGGCAAACTTCAGGGAAGGTCTCGACGTCTTACAGTATTTCATCTCGACGCATGGGGCGCGCAAGGGTCTCGCCGATACGGCCTTAAAAACGGCGAACTCTGGCTATCTGACTCGCCGTCTAGTGGATGTAGCGCAAGACCTCGTGGTCACCGGAGCGGACTGCAAGACCACGGAGGGCGTTACCATGGCGCCGATTATCGAAGGCGGTAATGTGGTAGAACACCTCCGCGACCGCGTACTGGGTCGGGTAGTGGCAGAGGATGTACGCCGGGCGGGCGAGGGTGGGGTCGTCGTGCCCGCCGGCACCCTGCTGGATGAACGCTGGACCGAGCGCATGGAGGCCGCCGGCGTGGACCAGGTGAAAGTACGTTCGCCGATCACCTGCCAGACGCGCTATGGAGTCTGTGGCGCATGCTACGGGCGCGATCTTTCGCGCGGGCATCTGGTTAACGTAGGCGAAGCG
>JBOIDM010000260.1:0-4999 GCA_050740575.1 Gammaproteobacteria bacterium | reverse complement strand
TTTTTCGTTGAATGATCAATGAATTGAATTGCGGTTTGTTGTATGTATACCATTAAGATACTGTACTAGAGGTGCAATGTACAGCAAAATTACAACGAATTCTTGCCAGAGCCGATAGCGGTAACCCATAATGGGGCATTTCCTAGATCGAGGCTTGACGATGGTTACTCGCTACTCGCTCCTGCGCACTATCGATACGCCCATGGACCTGCGGCGGCTACCAGAATCCGAGCTTGCACCGCTGGCCGCCGAGCTGCGCGCCTTTGTGCTTGACTCCGTGAGCAAGAGCGGCGGACATTTCGCGGCCGGTCTCGGTACCATTGAGCTCACGATCGCGCTGCACTACATATTCAATACCCCGGACGATCGCATCGTGTGGGATGTCGGCCACCAAGCGTATCCGCATAAGATCCTCACCGGCCGACGCGAGCGCATGGACACGATCCGGCAGTGGGGTGGCCTGGCGCCGTTTCCGAAGCGCGACGAAAGTCTCTACGACACCTTCGGCGTCGGACATTCCAGCACCTCCATCAGCGCTGCCCTCGGGATGGCGATCGCCGCGCAGCGCCAAGGATCCGGCCGCAAGGCCGTCGCCGTCATCGGGGACGGGGGTATGACCGGCGGGCTCGCGTTCGAAGCTATGAACCATGCGGGCGATCTCGGTATCGATCTGCTGGTGGTGCTGAATGACAATGACATGTCTATCTCGCCGAATGTCGGGGCGTTGTCGAACCGCATCGCGCAAGTATTGTCAGGACGACTCTATGCCACCGTCAAGGAAGGCAGCAGGAAGGTGCTGTCGAGCATGCCGCCGGTGTGGGAACTCGCGCGCCGTGCCGAGGAGCACGTCAAGGGCTTGATCATTCCGGGCACCCTGTTCGAAGAGCTGGGGTTTAATTACATCGGTCCGGTCGATGGGCATGATCTCTCGGCCTTGCTGACGACGATTCGCAACCTGCGTCAATTGCATGGTCCTCAGCTCTTGCATGTCATTACGAAGAAAGGCAAGGGCTATGCCCCGGCCGAGGCGGATCCTGTCAAATACCACGGCGTCACGCCCTTCGATCCGGCACTGGGTATCGTCTCCTCGAAGGCCCCGAGTAAACCTACCTATACCAAGATCTTCGGCGATTGGATCTGCGACATGGCAGCGCGCGACCCACGGCTGATCGCCATCACACCGGCGATGCGCGAGGGCTCGGGCTTGGTACGGTTCCAAAAGGAATACCCGGACCAGTATTGTGACGTCGGGATCGCCGAGCAACACAGTGTCACGGTGGCGGCCGGGATGGCCTGCGAGGGTCTGAAACCGGTCGTTGCGATCTACTCGACATTTCTGCAACGCGGCTATGACCAGGTCATCCATGATGTCGTCAATCAAAAGTTGCCGGTGCTTTTTGCTATCGACCGCGCGGGGCTCGTAGGCGCGGACGGGCCCACGCATAACGGCAGCTACGATCTGACCTTCCTCCGCTGCTTGCCCGAGATGGTGGTCATGGCGCCTTGCGACGAGAACGAATGCCGGCAGATGCTTTATACCGGATTCCTGCACGATGGCCCTGCGGCCGTCCGCTACCCGCGCGGGGAGGGTCCGGGGATGCGTGTCGAAGAGGCCATGACCACCTTGCCCATCGGTAAGGCCGAGATCAAGCGTTCGGGTAAGCGCATTGCGCTACTAGCGTTCGGCACGATGGTGGCACCGGCGTTGGAGGCGGGCGAAGATCTCAAGGCCACGGTCGTTAACATGCGGTTTGTGAAACCCCTCGACGAGGAGTTGCGGTTGCAACTGGCCGAAACCCACGAGTTGCTGGTGACGGTCGAAGAAAACGTTGTCGCCGGGGGCGCCGGCGCCGGGGTGGCGGAGATGCTCGCAAACCAAGGTAGGCATACGCCCATCGCGCATTACGGCTTGCCCGACCGGCTCATCCAGCACGGTACAAGAGAGGAGATGCTGGCGGACGCGGGACTGACTAAGGAAGGTCTTCTGGAGTTTATACGCCGACACGCCAGCGGGCTGGTGAAAGTCAGCGCCCCAAGCCTAATAGCCCTGTAAGCGCTTCGGCGCTGCGTTCAGACGCTAGCCAGAAGCATGCAGCGCCTGAATAGCGGCCTTCGGATCGGCGGCCACAGCGAAGGCGCCCGAGAGCCTTCCCATTTCTCGATGCCTTGCACGGCAGCGGTGGCCGGACGCCGATCGAGACGCTGCGAACCGTGCTCACGGCAACCGCTATAAAGCCGGACCTATCTTCGGTGAGGCCGCGACCTAGACGCGGTTGAGTGCTCGGTTCGAGCCCTAAGGAAAATACAAACGCAGGCCGACGGCGAAGACGAGGGCGCTGTTGTCCAGCTCGAAGCTCTGGTCGCCGATACGCGCACGGGCGTCGAAGGGTTCGATGTAGCGGGCCTCCAAGCCGACCGAGGCGTTCTGGGCGATAAAATAATCGACGCCCGCTCCGAAGGACGCCACGAAGCCGTTGTCGTTGGTGGTGTCGATCGGGAAGACACTGCGCGGATAGTTGGGGCCATTGACGTTGGTCCAGCCCCAGCCGGCACCGGCTACTAAGTAGGGCACGACCCGGTCATTCCTCAGGGGATAACGCCAACGGACGAGCCCCTGCACGTTCCATAACGAGTATTCCGTCACGCGGCCGAACCCAGGGGCTTCCAGTGTGGTTTCATACAGCTCCGCGGCCAGCTCCATACCCCATTGCCGGCTGAGGTTCATGCCTATCACGGCGCCAAAATCGAGCAGCACGACCGATTTGCCGATCTCGAGCTCCGGGACGGCATCGGCGTCGGTGAAGTACGTGCCGCCCGTACGGATGACTACGTACCCGCGGCGCCTGTCGCTGTCGGCAGCAGGTCCCCCCGGATCCCCGGGGCCGGCCTTATCGAAGAACAGCCGGCCCCCAGCCGAGATCAGCGTCTGTTCGAGGTCGAGCGACGTCCCCTGGCCGTTGAGCGAGACATCGGTTTCGAAGCCGAAGACGTGCTTCAGCTCGATGCCGAGCGCCAGGTTCGACGCGATGAAATACTCAATACCTCCGCCCAGGGCACCGATGAACGAGGTGTCCGCGCCGCTGAAGGGAAAATCATGGAACGCGCGACTGCGGTCGTTGAACTCGCCGATGCCGATGCCGAGACCAGCCACCACGTAGGGGACCAGCCGATCGTTGAGAAGCGGGTAGCGCCAGCGCCCCTGTGCAAGCACGTTCCATGTCGCATACTCCCCGATGCGATCGCTGCTGCCGGGCGCAGTGAGATCACGGGCATTCACGTTGGTCTCCACATAATCGACGGCGAGCTCTGCGCCCCAGTACCGGCCGATGTCCACACCGAACGCGAAGTGAGGGAAAGGATACTGGGAGGGGTTTTCGAGCTCTATCTCCCGCACGGCATCCGGATTTGTGTAGTGCGCCCCGTCGACGCCGAACTGGAAATAAGGGCGCAGGGACTCAAAGGGATCGGCCCGCACCGCCGCGGCGAGGCAAAGCAGAGCCGCGACCAACGGCAATCGGCAAGATGGGTACGCCACGATCCTCCGAACCGAGCCACTCATCCTTTGCGAGCTACGCGGCCGGGGCCCCGACGTTAACACATCGAAGACCGCAACAACGATGTTGGGGCACGTGTGAGCGGACTGGTGAAGGTCACGTCCCAAACCTAATAGCCCTGTAAGCGCTTAGGCGCTGGGCTCACCGGCGCACGACGTCACCGATGGCGGCGATAAATCGCTGCACGTCATCGGCGCTGATGGCGCCCATCGCGGACACGCGAAACAAGATCTTGGCAAACGCCGCCTGCCCCGCATAAATCACGAATCCATGCTGTTTCAGCCGGTCGTGGAGCGTAACGTACTCCATCCCTTCAGGCAAATGGAAAGAATTTAAAACCACGGAGCATGCCGCCGCCGGAAGCAACGGCTGGATCCCCACCGCGGCGAGCCCCTCGCGGATATGCTGGATGTGTTCTCGGTAACGCCGCTGGCGCGCCCGCCATCCCCCTTCTTCTTCCAGCTCCGATAACGCTTCATCGAGGGCATAGAAGCCCTGCACGGTTTGCGTATACGGCGTACTGCCGGCGTCTTGCGCTTCACAATACTGGCGCAGATCGAGATAAAGACTCCGCGGCGCTTGGCTTGCGGGCGGGAGCGCGCCCCGCTGCACGATGACGAACGATACCCCTGGCACGCCGTGCAAGCATTTATTGGCGGTAGCCGCGCAGGCCGCAATGTTCCAGCGCAGGAAGTCGAGGTGCTCGGCCCCGAAACTGCTCACGCCGTCGACCAAGAGGCGAACGCCTCGCGCCGTGCAAATTTCCGCCAGCGCGGCGATTGGATTCAGGCGGCCGGTCGTGGTTTCGTGATGCACGAGCGCGACGTAGTGGAGCGTCCGGTTTTGATCGAGGCAAGCGCGCACCGCGTCGAGATCGATCCCTCGGTCCCAGGCGTGGTGCAGACGCACGTGGTGTAGCCCGTGGATGCGCGCGATCGCGGTGAGCCGCTCCCCGTACACACCATTCTCGAGTATGAGCAAGCTATCTGTATCTTTAATCAGCGTACTCATCATCGCCTCGACCGCGGCGGTTCCCGAGCCGGTCAGCAACACCGCCGCCCAATGATCGAGAGGAAGGCCGTACACACCGAGCAGCTGCGTGCGGATGCTTTGTTGAAGCGCGGTAAACTCCGGTTCCCGGTGGCAGAGATCCGGCCGCAGCAAAGCCTGGCGCACGCGTTCGCTAAGAGTGACGGGCCCGGGGTTCAGAAGGATCATCGGCCCCTTCCCTAAAAGCGCGAACCGATGTGTGACATGAGCCGCCTCACAACCTCGGAAGGAGCGAGGGCCGGACGCGGCAGGCCGGGGAGGGTCCCGGTGCGGGTCTTGACGTGGCAAAAGAGCGGCTTGCCTTCCGGGACCGCATCGAACAATGCTTCGATGACATCGGGCTGATCGCCCGTGAAGCTAGCCCCGTAACCGCACGCCTGGGCGATCTTTGCGAA
>JBOIDM010000259.1:0-2135 GCA_050740575.1 Gammaproteobacteria bacterium | reverse complement strand
GACTCCTGCAACAGCTTGTGTGTTCCTATAACAATATCGACCGCGCCGTCCTTGAGCCCCGCCGCGACTTGATCCTGGTCTTTCTTGCTCTGGAACCGTGACATTAGTTCTATGCGGAGCGGCCATTCCGCGAACCGATCCTGGAAGTTTCGAAAGTGCTGTTGCGCCAGCAGAGTGGTCGGCACCAGGATCGCCACCTGCTTGCCGTCCATGGCCGCGACGAAAGCCGCGCGCATGGCGACCTCGGTTTTTCCGAACCCGACATCGCCGCACACCAGCCGATCCATCGGTTGCTCGGCCTGGAGATCGTGCAAAACCGCGCCGATCGCCGCCTCCTGATCCGGTGTCTCCTCAAAAGGAAACCCCTGTATAAACGCCTGGTATTGATCCCGTTCCAGAGTAAACGCGTACCCTTTGCGCGCGGCGCGGCGCGCGTAGATCTCCAGAAGCTCCGCGGCCACGTCGCGTATGCGTCTCAAGGCCTTGGCGCGGGCGCGTTGCCACTGACCGCTGCCAAGCTTGTGCAAGGGCGCGTGAGCGGGGTCCATGCCGGAATAACGGGTGATGAGGTGGAGCGAGAGCACCGGAACGTAGAGGCGATCCGCATCGGCGTACTCGATGCCGAGGTATTCACCGGGAATGCCGTTGGTCTCGATCAGAAAGAGTCCCAGATAGCGCCCGACCCCGTGATGCTCATGCACCACCGGCGCACCGGCATGGAGCTCGCTGAGATCGCGAATGATGCTTTCCGGATCTCGTGCAGCGCGGCTGCGGCGGCGCTCTTGCCGAGCGCGCTCCCCGAACAACTGGGCCTCGCCAACGACGGCGATGCGCGGACTGTCCAACTGCATGCCTTGATCCAACGCGGCGATGGTCAAGCCGATGCGCGCTTCGCCCTTAAGAAACGACGCCCAATCCGCATAGGTTTGGAATTCAATCTGGTGCTGGCGCAGGAGCTCCGAGAGCGTCTCGCGGCGGCCTTTCGACTCGGCGGCAAACAAGACTCGTCCGCCGAAAGTTTGCAAATAGTGTTTGACGACGGCCAAGGGATCTGCGGCCCGACCGTCGATAGGAAGCCGCGCTGGCATGCTGCTCGAGAAGCTCACGGCATGCTTTGGCGCCATGAGTCCCTCGATGAGGATCGCCGGATGGATTTTTAGCCGAGCGGAAAGCTCCTCGGGCGGGAGAAACACTTCATCGGGGGGTAACAACGGCCGCTCGCGATCGTGGCGGGCGGCTTCATAGCGTTGACCAATCTCTCCCCAAAATGCTCTTGCGGCCTCTAACGCACCGTCATCCAGCACTACGACACTCCCCTCAGGCAGATAATCGAACAAGATGGCGCTAGCGGTGAAAAAAAACGGCAAGTAATACTCGATACCCCCGGGCGCGAGGCCTTGGCTCACCTCGCGGTAGATCGGACAATCCCCGGGCGCGCCTTCAAAGCGCGCGCGCCAGCTCTGGCGGAAGCACTCGAGCGCCTGCGGCGTGAGAGGAAACTCGCGCGCGGGCAGCACCTCGATCCGATCGCAGCTCTCGATGGAGCGTTGCGTTTCCGGATCGAAGAGGCGCAGCGTATCGATCAGCTCGTCGAACCAATCGATGCGATAAGGGAGCCGGCTACCCATCGGATACACATCGAGCAACGATCCCCGAACGGCGAAGTCGCCGTGCTCCAGCACCTGCGAGACGCAGCGATACCCTCCGTGAATCAGCCGTTCGCGGAAACGCTCGCGATCCAGGCGCTCGCCCACTTTGAGCACGAGGGTATTGGCTTCGAGATAGTCGCGCGGCGCCAACCGATGCATCAAGGTGGCTGCAGAGGTGATTAAAAAACCTGTACTTAGTTGCGGTAGGCGCGCCAGCGTTTCCAAGCGCCGCGAGACGATGTCCTGATAAGGTGAAAAGCGGTCATAGGGCAAGGTTTCCCAGTCAGGAAAGTCAAGGATCTCGGTTGCCTGACCACCCCCCCTGAAAAACCCAAGCTCCTCCTCAAGGCGCTCTGCATGCAGCGCGTCCTTGGCGATAACCACTACCAGACCCCTCCATCTCTCCGTCAGCCTCGAGACGGCAAGCGCCTTGGCGCTTCCGTGTAAGCGCGTCCAATAGAGCCGTTTACCGGCCGGAGGCGGGGC
>JBOIDM010000258.1:0-5296 GCA_050740575.1 Gammaproteobacteria bacterium | reverse complement strand
CCCCAAAGCAAGGTGTGATTCGCCGGACGGTGATCGATAAATTGCCGTGTGTTGCGTTCGATCTCGGTCTTCTGCCGATCGATGCATTGCAGATCGTCAAAGCGCACCGAAGAGGCGTAACGAACGGCGCTCACGATCCCCCTCGCGCCGAGCTTCCGCCAATGAAACGCCGTGGCGTGATCCCATGCGGTCTCCTCCGGATCGGCCGGGATGAGCTTTTCGAGCCGCGCAAGGATCCGTTCGGCGTGACCAAGAACCATCTCCAAGTCCGGCTGTGGCGAGGATGAGTGCATCGAATGAACGACCCGCTCCGCACGCGGTAATTTGGATGTATCGTCAGGCTAACGATTTTTTATGCGGGACGTATCCGTGCCCTAACAGACCGCCCGAAGCGCGGAAACCATATCCAAGCGGTCGCGCTCGGATGCCAATGATACGTTGTCGATGAATCTTTCCATCGCTTCGGCGGCGGCATTCTCACCGGAATTCGAAACCAGGCAAACCTTGATCTTGGGCCACCCCGCGTTAGCGGACGCTGAGCACGCACGCAAGTATTCACGCAGGCTATCGAATAACGCCTTGCCTTGGCCCAGCTCGTCAACATAATGATGGCAGTACAACTCGCCCCAGCTCGTAGTATATACCAGATCGACGGATTCCGGGCCGCACATCTTGAGCCGCTCTAAAGCGCCGGTTATTTCGTGTGCTAATGCCCGCCTCGGTTCTAGAAAGAAAACAGCGCGCGTCACGCGCGGGTCTGCGCGCCCATCGCCTTGCTCGTCGCCATGAAGATCAGTGATCGAAAAACACTCGCCGAGGACTTGTCGAATGGCGTCTACGCGCTGTAGTGCGGGTCGCGGATCCGGTGCGACCACGGCGATCTCGGTCTCGGCATCGATGATGCCGTTAAAGTGGCCCCAGGCAAGTATCTCGACTAACCCGGAAGTGGCTTTGATGGGCGTAGCGTCACCGCTCGCGGTCGGCGCACCTCGGAGCAGCGCCCATTGGGACGCATTCGCACCCGAAAGCGCATGCAAGGAGATTTGCCGTTCGCGCAGGTCGGCGCCGGTAACGCGATTGAAGATATCGAGCTTGTTCGCCGCCGGGCCATAGGCCACATGCAAGCGTTTGCTCAACACCGATAGGTCGCGCCGCGCGATACCGGCGCCTCCGGCATGGGGCCGCGCGAATTCCGCTAAGACGGTAAAGCTCGTTGTAAGCGCCTTGACCAACTCGCGCCGTTCGCTGTATACCTTGTCGAGGGGAACATTTTCCCTGTCGCAAAGCCTGCTCACCTGGTCTTCGTCCCACCCCCATTCGTTGAAGAGGGTCTCGAGACAGCGGCGGCGCCAACCGCCGCCATTCCGTGGGCTCCATGCATCCCGCACTTTCAAGCACAGACAACGGCGCGCCACCTCCAAGCGCTGCCAGTCCTGCCTCTCCATCAAATACTCCTCCACACGCCGGTACATCAAAAGATAGGGGTCCAAGGTGTCCAGATCGACTATCCCGGCGCCAACGGCCCGTTTGTATCGCAGGCTCAGCAAATCATAGGATGGATAACTGCTCACGTAAGCCTCGAGCAGAAATAGCTTGAGGATGGACTTGTAAGGCGAACTTAGGCTCTTGTACAACTGCCATAGCGTCGCACCCGTAAATTCCGAGGCGGGAATCTGCGCAACGCTTCCGAAATCCACGTATTGTCCGCGGCGTTCGGGCGATTGCAGGTATATTTTTTCGACGCAGCGCGCGTAATCGCCCTGCTCGTCGAGCGGCGTAAGCCACCAAACGGGCGGTAACCCGGCCGCGATAACGGCCGAACGGTAAAATTCATCGAGTAGCAAATAGGGTTGCGCGCTGCCGCTGCTTTCGGTGGAAAGCTGAGGACGCTCGCCGCCGCGGAACCGATCGGGGGAAAAAACGAAGAAGTGAGCGTCGAGACCGAGTTGTTTGGCCCACATCGAGACAGACTCGGCTTTCCGTCGCAGTTGCTCCACGCGCGGCTCGCCGAGATCGGGGGCATGGCAGATCCAAATATCAAAATCACTGTGCGTGGAATGGGCGATCGTACCCGGGCTCCCCAAGAGGTAGATCCCGACAATATCGAGGGATCCCATGAACACCGGGCGGATGTGATCCGCACCGGTCATTTGCTCCGCGAGACCGAGCTCGATCCAGGTGGGAGTATATTCCCGAATACCCGCGGGGGTCTGTTCGCTCACAAACCCAGGCAGCACCGGATCATTCAGGTGAAATAACACCGCGAGGGTGTCCACAAAGCGGCTCTGCTGGGGCGACAACAGCTCCCGAATACGCAATAAGCGGGCGCGGTTAATCGCAAGGAAGCGTCCCTCGACCGATAAGTCCACTGCGGACTGGGGTGGATGGGGCCTGCTGGGCATGGCAATACATAGCGGCACGCTCCCTGAAACGTTCATCGTCGCGAGGCTAGCTGCAGCGGCGCGCCGGCCGTGGATCACCATCCGTGATGTATCCCGAAGTGAAAGCGATGCCAATAGGGATAATAGGGATAGTAGGGGTAATAGTAAGGGTAATAGAATGGGTCGTAATCATAAGGCCGATTACGCCAATATTCGCTATAGTCCGGCCATAGATAGAACTTTTGTGCGCGGACCATCGGGTAGGTGTACGGTCGTTCGCCGATAGTACGATTCACGGGAGGCTCCAACATGCCGTAGACCGTAACCTGGCGTCCGGCGCGGTACACCGCCGGATCGAGAAAACTCCCTGCGCTTGCCAAGAATCGCCCAAACGATAGGTCTGTTCGCAGCGGGCGGCCCTCCTCATCCAATTCCTGATTCAGGATCTCAATCCAGGTATCATTGGCTTTATTCTCTACCGCGACTATCGTTCCGCCCCATCGAATAGGTTTGCCGGCGTAGGGCTTGGGATTGGCCTGTACCTCGACGGCGCTCAAGGGCGGGTTCGCCGGCTGGCGGATCTCGAGCGGAACACTGCTCTGACACGCGCTCAGCAGCACCGTAACTAGAGAATATTGAGGGATCAATCGCACGGGCCGCGTTTAGGAGATCGGAAGCTAACCGATTTTTCGACTGGCTTGGTAGAATTTAGTTCTACATGCCGAAGAAAATGCTTGTGAACAACCGTCAAACACCGGGACCGTCAATGAAAAAATGGCAGTGTATTGTTTGTGGTTTTATCTACGATGAGGCGAAAGGTTTTCCCGTGTGCGGTATCGCGCCCGGCACGCGCTGGAAGGACATACCCGATAGCTGGGTCTGCCCGGATTGCGGCGCCGCCAAATCGGACTTCGAAATGGTAGAAGCCGCCTGAGCCCTCCATGAAACCGCTGGTGATCATCGGAACCGGTCTCGGCGGCTATTCGCTCGCCCGCGAGGTTCGCAAGCTCGATCCCAATCGAGCGCTCGTCCTCATCAGCGGCGATGACGGTCGGTATTATTCCAAACCCATGTTATCGAACGCCTACACCAGCGGCAAAACCCCTGAGGCCATCGCCCTTGCCGACCCGGCCGCGATGGCCAAGCAATTGAACGCTGAAGTGCGCCCCTGGACGACTGTGACGGCGGTCGATCCGGCTGCCCACACTGTCAGCACCGGCACTCAAACTCTTGAATACCACAAGCTCGCCTTCGCCCTAGGCGCCGATCCGATTCGGCTCACCGTCTCGGGACCCGCCCAAGACCGAATCATGTCCGTCAACGATCTTATCGATTACACCAAGTTTCGTACCGCGGTTCAAGGTGCGCGGCGGGTTGCGATCATGGGCGCGGGACTGATCGGGTGCGAGTTCGTCAATGATCTTCACCATGGCGGAATCACGGCCGAGGTGATCGACCCCGCGCCTTATCCGTTAAGCCGGTTTCTGCCCGAAGCCGCGGGTCGCGCGCTACGAAAGGCACTTACCGGCGCCTTGGGTGTTGCTTGGCATCTGGGTCCGATCGTTACCTCGGTTGATTACGCCGCGGGAAAGCTGGCGGTGAAGCTCTCGGATCATCGGGTTCTCAGTGTCGATGCGGTCCTGTCATCGGTCGGCTTGCGGCCGCGCACCCGCCTGGCCGAATGCGCCGGAATCGCGATCAAGCGGGGCATCGTCGTCGATCGCACCCTCGCCACCAACGCCCAGGACGTTTACGCCCTCGGCGATTGCGCCGAGGTCGAGGGCTTGGTCCTGCCCTTCGTGATGCCCATCATGCATGCCGCGCGCGCATTGGCCAAGACGCTCTGCGGTGAACCCACACGGCTTACTTATCCGGCAATGCCTATAGTCGTTAAAACCACGGCCTATCCGGTGGTGGTCGCGCCCCCGGCCGCGGAAGTGGATGGCACCTGGCAGGTTGACGATCTGGGAAGCGGGTTGCGCGCGCTATTTCATGGACCGGGTAGATCCTTGGCCGGCTTCGCCCTCACCGGAACCGCCGTTTCCGAGAAAAATAGCTTGGCCAAGGAGCTGCCGCCTGTGCTTGGCGAAATCCCCTGAGAATAAATCGTCACGAGCAGCCCCGAGCGCCAGGAGCCGCGGAGCGAGCAACGAGACATATCAACTAGTACGTCGTTTCAACGATACGGTTACGTCAGAATCACTGAAGGTGTCATGCTATTGCTAATTCGTCATTCCAGCGCAACAGGCCGTGTGAAAACTGTCATGCATGACGTTCTTTCGAGGAGTGGATGGTCGCGTTCGGATTCATCCGAGGGGAGCAAATTGCAGGGTGGCGGCGGCCCGCAGCCGCTCCAGCAGGGTGCGCACTCCCAGGATGTTTATCACGCGTTTCAGGTTGTATGTGAGCACGCTCAAGGCAAACTCGCCGCGCACGTTGGTCAATCCTCGCAGCAGAAACCTCGGAGTGCCCATCATCGCCTTCATCGTCCCGAAGGGGTGCTCGACCAAGCTGCGGCGCTGGCGCATCCACCGCGGGTCGCGCAGGGTGCGCTGATGCATCGCGTCCATGTCCGCCTCGAAGAAGGAGCGCACGATGACACGCTTCTCGGCCCCCGTGCAGCGCGCTTTGAGCGTACAGCCGCCACCGGCCGTGCTCCAGTACTGTTTGTTCTTCAGCGTCTGTACGCCCGCAGCGGAGCGTCTCGCCCGCCGGACAGCGGTAGGCGTCGCTCGCGGCGTCATAGGCAAACTGTTCGCGGGTGAAGTAATCGCCCTTGGGGTTGACCGTCTTGGGCCGGGGCACAATGGCGGTGATGCCCGCCTGCTCGCACTGTCGGCCCTGCTCGCCGTTGGCGTACCCGGCATCGGCCACCACCGTCAGCCGCTCGGCCTGCAGTTGCGTTTTCGTGGCCT
>JBOIDM010000257.1:0-2647 GCA_050740575.1 Gammaproteobacteria bacterium | reverse complement strand
CCTGTCTCTCGCAGCACCTCGTCGTAGAGCTGGGTCACGGCGCGGGTCGCTTTGCGAAGGTTGAAACATGCACACTGCCGTGCGACTTGTTGACATTCGGTCATGGCTTCTCTTCCAAAGGCATAATGAGAGTATATGCACGTATCCTTGCCGTGTCAAGTCAAGAATAGGACTTTTTGGCGGCGGGGTCCTGATGACGCTGTGCCTGGCCGCCATGGGCGGCGCGTCATAGCGATTTCGGCACGCCGAAATCGCTATGAACTCAGTCTTAGGGCGTCAATCGACGCTAGGCAGACAGCCGAAGCACGGTTTGAGGAGATGATCGCTGGGTTCGACGACTAAGCGTTGCGCGGCCTGATCGGTGTTGCCGCCGATGAGGCTCAAGGGTAGCGTGACCAAAAAGATGCCGGTACCCAAGGCCGTGGCCCCCAACATCAATGGTCTGACAATCGCCGCATCGGCGAACATCTCGACCGCGGTCGGGGCATGAGCGTTAGGTCCGGATCGGTTTGGATCCTGGACCTCCGGGGACGCTGTGCTTCCCGCCATCACCAGGCGGGGCACTGATAACGAGCTAATCACTAACCCGTAGCTCAGTAAGCAGACGATATTTTTTCGTACCGACCCTCTCATATTTCTTACCTCTTTCGCTCTATTGACGAGTGGTTGTGAATCAGGGTAACGCTTTCGACGGGTCCTATAGCGGCAAACTCGCATTTTGCCTAATGTATTTAATTATAGGCGCTTTATGCAGCGGAGTGTATCAAAGCGAAACTGGACGGCTTAACCTGTGGGCGGATTTCGGGTAGGCGTGATATTAAGTTTGGTTGTTAGCGCTTATGCGGCGATGAGTGTAGGTCTACCGGCGAGGGGCCTTGACACCCGCTGGGCGAGGATGACCCATCCCACGGCGCCGCCAGCCCGTGTTATCGGGGGTGTTCAGGCGGGCTGCCTCGCGGGTGCCGAAGAACTACCCCTGGCCGGCACGGGCTTCCAGCGCATGCACCCGGGCCGGCGGCGAGGATTCGGCCATCCCGCGCTGGTGAGGGTGCTTGAAACCTTGAGCCGCCGCGTGCATAAGGCGACCGACGGGGTTCTACTCATCGGTGATCTGAGCCAGCCGCGGGGAGGCCCGATGCCCTCCGGTCATCGCAGCCATCAAACCGGGATCGACGCGGACATATGGTATTGGATGCCAGCCTTCGCGCGGGAGCGTGCCTTGAGCACTCGCGAACAAGAGACCCTGACGGCGCCCTCCTTTGTCCCCGTGCGATCCGATCTTCCCTGGCAGGTGCTCAAGTTCGCCGCGGAAACCGACGCCGTCGATCGCATCTTTGTACACGCGGCGATTAAACGTCAGCTCTGCCAATTGAGCATGCGGATCCGCAGCCCTGAAGACTTTCTCTGGTTGCAAAAGATCCGGCCCTGGTGGGGCCATCATGATCATTTCCATCTGCGCTTGAAATGTCCCGCCGACAGTCCAAATTGCATTCCGCAAGTGCCCGTTCCCGCGGGTGAGGGCTGCGACGCGACTCTGGATTGGTGGTTCACGGAAGAGGCGCGAAGGGAGGCTGAAAAGACGCTGGCGCGCGAACCAATGCGATTGCCCCCGGAATGCGAGCGGGTCGCGCAGTAAACTTTTGCAGAGCTTCCTTAGCGCTTGACGGAATTCTTTTCGCCTAGAGCCTTCTCTAGGGCTTCAATCCGTTTCAACAATTCCGGCAGGCGCTTGATGATGGCGCAAGTCTTCAGCCACGCGCGGGACTCGAAGGCGGGGCTGCCTGAAATATGCTGTCCTGACTCGATGGAGCTGGGGATCCCGGATTGGGCGTTGGCGAAAACACCATCGCCAATTTCCAGGTGACCAGCGACCCCGACTTGGCCGGCCAGGACGCAATCGCGGCCGATTCTCGTGCTGCCGGCTAAACCTACCTGGGCGCATAGGATGGTGTTCTCCCCGATGTCCGAGGCATGCCCGACCTGTACCAGATTGTCGATCTTCACGCCGCGGCGGATCCGCGTCTCACCCACCGTCGCCCGATCGACCGCCGCGTTGGCGCCGATCTCGACGCCGTCTTCGAGAACGACGATCCCCGACTGAGCGATTTTATAGTAGCTCCCGTCGGCTTGCTTCGCGTAACCAAATCCGTCCGTGCCGATCCTGGCGCCGTCGTAAAGAGTAACATTGTCGCCGATGCGCGAGTGCTCGCGCACCGAGGCGTGGGCATAGGCGCGAAAGTGCTCGCCTATCGTGACGCCCGAACCGATGTAAACAAAGGGGTAGATCACGCAATGTCTCCCGATTTCCGTATCGTCTTCGATAACCACAAAAGGCCCAATGCATGGGTCGGGACCGATCCGGGCCCGTGGAGAGACGCGCGCAAGCGGGTCGATGCCGGGTGCAATTCGCGGCGCCGTATAAAAAAACTCGATGGCGCGGGCGAACGTCAGGTAGGGGTCTTGCGCGCGCAAGGTAGGCACCCGCAATTCGGCGAACTTCGGGCCAACGATGACTGCGCCGGCGCGGGTGGTTCTGGCTTTCGCGGCGTAGCGGGGGTTGGAGACGAACGTCAACTGCCCCGGGCCCGCTTCCTTGATGCCGGAAACGCCTGTGATTTCGGTATTGCCGTCGCCGCGCAGGGTGCAA
>JBOIDM010000256.1:0-7506 GCA_050740575.1 Gammaproteobacteria bacterium | reverse complement strand
GACGCGCACATCGCGCGAGACCAGCCGGATCAGGCCGGGATCGCGGTAGCGGGGCAACTGGCAATGCCAGTGAACGCAAGCCCACTCGAGCGGTGGGCGCGCCACGGGGAACAACGCGAGCAGGCGGGCACCTTGGAACCATGCGATCTGACCCAGCAGAAGCATCGGGAGCATGACGGCCCCCGCGCTCCACCCGCTGGCGCGGTGTTTCGGGACGAGTCTCTCGATAGCGGTGAGATCGAGCGCCTTGGCTAGGGTGCTGTCCGCAGCCACATCCGGGCGGCCCGGCGTGGCGTCTCGGGCCGCGCCGGAGAGCAGCGGCACACGCGCCGGGGGTTCGCTTTGCGCATCGACCAACGCTTTCAAGGCATCGAAGACGCCGTGGCAAATCCCACAGCGCTCCTTGCCGTGCGCAGCCTAGAGCTCGCTCGCGGAAACGCGAAACAGCGTACGGCATTCCGGACAGCGCACCAGCATTGTTTCAGCGCCCGGGCGCGCCGGAAAGCCGGGGCCAGGGAGTGGCCCTGTTTGCTGCGCCGAGGATGCAGCGCGAGATCCCGAGCACAGTAGATTTATTCACAAGCGCTCAAGTCAGCCCCAGCTTCTTTTCAAGATAATGGATCTCCATGCCGCCAGCGCGAAATCCCTCGTCATACATCATATTGCGATGCAAGGGCAGGTTGGTCTTGATCCCGTCGATCACGATCTCCGTGAGAGCGTTGATCATGCGCGCGAGCGCGATGGTTCGGCTCTCGCCGTGGGCGATGAGCTTGCCGATCAAGGAATCGTAGTAAGGCGGAACCACGTAGCCTTGGTAAATGTGCGTATCCAAGCGGATCCCGGGACCGCCGGGTGGATGGAATAAAGTGATCGTGCCGGGCGAGGGTATGAAGGTTTCGTGATCTTCGGCGTTGATCCGGCACTCGATGGCATGACCACGGAGGATGATCTGGTCCTGGCGATAGCTCAGCGGTTCGCCGCTCGCGATGAGGATCTGTTCTTTGACGAGATCCACCGAAGTGACCATCTCGGTGACCGGATGCTCGACCTGGATGCGCGTATTCATTTCGATAAAGTAAAACTGAGCGTCTTGATACAGAAACTCAAACGTACCGGCGCCGCGGTAGCCGATTTCCTGGCAGGCCTGCACACACCGCATGCCGATGGCGTCCCGAATTTCCGGGCTCAGACCCGGCGCGGGTGACTCTTCGATGATCTTTTGGTGGCGCCGCTGGGTCGAGCAATCGCGTTCGCCGAGGTGTATGACGTTGCCGCGGGTGTCGGCTAGGACCTGGATCTCGATGTGGCGCGGTGTTTCGAGGTATTTTTCAAGATAGACGGATCCGTTTCCGAAGGCCGCGTGAGCTTCGACGCGGGTGAGGGCGATCGCATTGAGCAGTGCGGCTTCGCTATGCACCACCCGCATGCCGCGCCCCCCCCCGCCTCCCGTGGCCTTGATCATAATGGGATAACCGATTGCGCGTGCGATCCGGAGGTTTTCGTCGGTGTCGGCGCCGAGAGGTCCTTCCGAGCCGGGCACGCACGGAACTCCCGCTTGCTGCATCGCGCGGATGGCGGATACCTTGTCGCCCATCAGTCGGATCGTTTCCGGCCTCGGGCCGATGAAGATGAATCCGCTTTGCTCGACCCGCTCGGCGAAATCGGCGTTTTCCGCGAGAAACCCATAACCCGGATGGATGGCCACGGCGTCGGTGACCTCGGCGGCGCTGATCAAAGCCGGGCCGTTCAGGTAACTTTCCGCCGCGGGCGCCGGACCATTGCACACCGACTCGTGGGCCAGGCGCACCGGTTTCAGATCGCGATCCGCGGTCGAATGCACAGCAACGGTCTTGATCCCCAGCTCGCGGCAGGCGCGCAAGATTCGCAGCGCGATCTCACCCCGATTGGCAATCACGATCTTGTCAAGCATGGCTCAGTTAAGAAACCCCGGACGAAACAAGGTAGCCTCCTTGCGAACAAGAATTCAAGTTCGTTTCAGTACGAACAGGGGTTGGTCGTACTCCACCGGTTGGCCGTTGTCGACCAGAATCGCGGCAATGGTGCCGTCGCTATCGGCTACGATCTGATTCATGACCTTCATGGCCTCGATGATACACAGAATCTCGCCCCGTCTTACCCGCTGGCCTACCTCGACAAACGGTTTGCTGGTAGGAGAGGCGCCGAGATAAAAGGTGCCGACCATCGGTGCGGTGACGGAATGGCCTTCAAAGTCCGGCTTCGCTTTAGCCTCGGCGGGGACGACGGCATGCCCGGACGCGGCGGCGAGCTGCGGATCCGCTAGCTGCAAGAAGGTCTGACCCGTCGGCGGGGCCCGGTAGCGGCTGATCCGGACGGATTCCTCTCCCTCATGAATTTCGAGCTCGGCAATTCCGGATTCTTCCAGGAGCTCGATTAGTTTTTTTACTTTACGGATGTCCATCTTTTTCCTGGTGAGGCGAATATGTGGCATGGGCTCGCAAGCGCGCGATCGCTGCTTGCAAGGCAAGTTCATATCCCTGAGGCCCGAGACCACTGACAATCCCCACCGCGACGCCGGAAAGGTAAGAACTGTGGCGAAAAGCCTCGCGCGCGAAGATGTTGGATAGATGAACTTCGATAAACGGGATCTTCACGGCTACGAATGCATCGCGTAGCGCGATGCTCGTGTGCGTAAAAGCGCCAGGGTTGATAATGATAAAGGCGACGTTCTCCGAGCGCGCGCGATGAATACGCTCCACCAACTCGTGTTCGGCATTGCTCTGAAACGAGGACAGCGTGTGTCCCGCTGACAGCGCCAGGCTCTCGAGACGCGATTCGATCTCGGCGAGCGTCGTGGTACCGTACACGTCCGGCTCGCGTGTGCCTAATAGGTTAAGGTTGGGTCCGTTGATGAGCGCCAGTTGCGACATACCCGGTTCTTGAAGCGCGGTTAGTTGCCGCTTGTTTGCGACACATTAGCATAAGTTAACGGCGGAATCGAGCAAACTCCCCGCTATTTTCGGCGCGATGGTAGGCCCCTGCGAAACCGGCGGCGAGGAAGGGAAGCGCTCTGCAAGAGTGGGCTCTTGCAGAGCTTCCTTAGGCGGGAATGCCGAGCAGCCGTCGTATCAGACTCTCGATTTCGTCCCGACGCACTTGGCCGTGCTGGGTGAAGGCGATTCTCTTGTTACGATCGACGATCACTGTGTAGGGTAGCGCACCGATCGTATTACCGTAACGCACGGCAACTTGGATAGCCTCCTCCTCGCCGGTCAGCGTCGGGTAATTGATCCCGGCCTGGGTCGCGAATTCTTGCGTCGTGCCAAGCTCATCGATCGCAATGCCCACGATCTGCAAGCCCTGTTCCTTATAGTCGTCTTGGAGCGCGATGAGCTCTGGTATTTCCTTTTGGCACGGAGCACACCAGGTTGCCCAAAAGTTTAACAACAAGACTTTGCCGTTCCACTCGCTGACGGGGCGGCTCTCGCCTCCAAAATCCTTGAGTGAAAAATCAGGCCGCGCCTGCCCCACCAGGGTCGCGGAGGAGGAGCCCGTGCGTGGGCTCTCCTGGTGTTCGCGGAGTAGGTAGCCTCCGCCTCCGGCCAGGATGACAAACAAGAAATAAATTGCGATACGGTAGATCCTGCTCAACGGAGCAAGACCCGATCGAGATGTGAGCGAAACGCTTCCGGCTCAATGAACCCGACCAGACGTTGATTGTGAAGCTCCGTGCCGTTCGGTGCATAAAAGAGCAAGGCGGGCGGCCCGAAGGCTCCAAGGCTCGCCAGCAGCTCGCGGTCCTCCTCATCATTGGCCGTTACGTCCACTTTAATTAGCGTTAGTTTGCTGAGCTGTTGGTCGACCATCTGGTCGGCAAAAGTATGTTTTTCCAGGTCCTGGCACTCGACACACCAGTCCGCGTAAAGGTCCACCATCACCGGCTCGCCACGATCGCGAGCCGCGCGTAAGGCTTGTTCCAAACCCGCGTTACCCTTGACCTGCATAAAGCTCAGCTTTTTTGGCGCCTTGGTGGAACCCTGCGCCAGGAGCGTGGCACCGGCGAAAGGACGCCACATGTCGGTGGCCCCCGCGGCCGCGCCGACGATTAAAAGGCCGCCGTAGGTCAAAAGAAAAAACCCGGCGCCGCCCGCCAGACGGTGACCCCATGAGGCGGGTTTATGGAGGTGATCGAGCGCGCCCAAGTAGATAGCCCCGATCGTCAGTAACAGCCCCCATAACAATACGGTGAACGCCGGCGGCAGCAAGCGTTCCAGCATTAAAACCGCGACCGCGAGCATCCCAAACCCGAAGAGCGCTTTGACCTGTTGCATCCAAGGCCCCGCTTTGGGCAGGAGCCTTCCGGTCGAGGTACCCACCGCTATCAGCGGTAATCCCATACCGATGCCCAAGCAAAAGAGCGCCATCCCACCGAGCACCGCGTCACCGGTCTTACCAATATAAATCAAGGCCCCGGCCAGGGGCGGCGCCACGCAAGGTCCGACGATCAGAGCGGAGAAAAATCCCATTGCCGCGGTGCTCTGTAGGGTTCCGCCTGCCTGCGCGTTACTCGCTCGGGCCAGCCGTGTCTGCCAACTTGCCGGCAGTTGCAGCTCGAACCAGCCGAACATCGACAAGGCGAGGCCGACAAAAACCGCGGCAAATAACACCAGCACCCACGGATTTTGAAACGTCGCTTGCAAGTTGTGGCCGAAGCGCCCAGCGATCACCCCCATGAACGCGTAAGTGGCGGCCATCACCAAGACAAAGAGGCTCGATAAAATAAATGCCTTGCGCGTGGTTACGTGCTCGCCCTGGCCAGCGATGATTCCAGAGAGAATCGGGACCATGGGAAACACGCATGGTGTAAACGCGAGGAGGATCCCGAGCCCGCCGAACATGGCCAGCGTCGCGAGCACGGCGCCGCCTTCGAGTTGCCGCGCCAAGGCATCCTGCTCGGCAACGGATTCGCTTGCTCCCACGGAAGCAGCGCCGGCCGCGACGTGCGCCGACAGTCGCAGGTTGAGCGTTTTCTGCATCGGAGGGTAGCAGATCCCGTCTTCGGCGCAGCCCTGATACCTAAGCGTCAAACCGACCTCGGTCGCACCGGGGCTTGGGCGTCTGAGCGGAAGCGGGACCGTGATGGACCCGGTGTGCACCTCGACGGACCCGAACTCCGGATCCTCCTTGACGTGCCCCGAGGGAAGATTAATGCGATCGAGCCGGACGTCGCCGCCGGTCAGGTCAAATCCGAATTTATCCTTATATAGGTAATAACCGTCGGCGATGTCCCAGCGTACGGCGAGGGTTGCCGGATCTTTGATGTCGACCGTGATCCGAAATGCTTCGTCGGGAGGCAAGAATTCCCGGCGGGCCGGTTCGGCCGCGAAACCGCGCCCGAAATCCTCGAAAATATTCGCCGCCCCGCCTTGTTCGCCGGCGAACACGGGTAGCAATGTTCCAAACAACCAAACCACACAGACAGCGCTGACAGTCTTCATGGGGCTGCGTTCACCATTTCATTAATCCAGCTTAAATACTCGCTCGATCCCTGCACTATAGGGACCGCGATGATTTCGGGGAGTTCATACGGATGTTCCAATCTTAACAAGGTTTCCACCTCCGCGTAACGCCATCGGCGGGTTTTGATCAAGAGCAGGACTTCCGCGTTCGATTCGAGCTTATCGGCCCAGCGGTAGATCGAGTGCACCGCGGGAAGGATTTTGACGCAAGCGGCGGCGCGTTGTTCGACCAACCGGGTCGCGAGGCGGCTCGCGACCGCGTTGTCGGGGCACGTCGATAGCACGAGGAGGTAGTCTTCGCCATCGGTCATCGCCGGTCCTCGTTTAGATTGGGCGTAGCGGGTCCGGGGAACGGTTGACAACGACGCCGCGCCACCTATAATTAGCACTCACAAGAGGTGAGTGCTAACAGCGCTGGTTTTTTGTATCGCAATCATTGGAGGAGGTTAAATATCATGAATATTCGTCCCTTACACGATCGCGTCATCATCCGCCGCCTGGAGGAAGATCGCAAGAGCGCCGGGGGTATCGTCATCCCTGACACGGCCGCGGAAAAACCCATGAAAGGGGAAGTGGTTGCCGCCGGTCCCGGTAAGCTCACCGACGACGGCAAGCTCAGACCGCTCGAGGTCAAACCCGGCGATAAGGTGCTTTTCGGCAAGTATTCCGGTACCGAAGTCAAAATGAACGGCCAGGACATAGTGGTCATGCGGGAAGACGACATCATGGGCGTCATCGAAAATTAAATCTTTATAGAGGTGAAACATGGCAGCTAAAGAATTGAGGTTTAGCGAAGACGCCCGCAGGCGCATGCTTGCCGGAGTCAACGTGCTCGCGAATGCGGTTAAGATAACACTGGGTCCGAAAGGCCGGAACGTGGTGCTGGAAAAGAGCTTCGGATCGCCCACCGTGACCAAGGACGGGGTGTCGGTCGCCAAGGAGATCGAGCTCAAGGACAAATTCGAGAACATGGGCGCGCAAATGGTGAAAGAAGTCGCCTCGCACACCTCCGACGAGGCAGGCGATGGCACCACCACCGCGACGGTTTTGGCGCAGTCGATGCTGGTCGAAGGGGTCAAAGCGGTGGCGGCCGGTCTGAATCCGATGGATCTCAAACGCGGCATAGACAAATGCGTGGCCGCGACGGTTGAGGAATTGAAAAAACTCTCCAAGCCCTGTAACGACGAGAAAGCCATCGCCCAGGTGGGCACGGTCTCGGCCAACGCCGATAGCGCCGTCGGGGATATCATCGCGCAAGCGATGGGGAAGGTCGGCAAGGAAGGCGTTATCACCGTCGAGGAGGGCCAAAGTCTCGAGAACACGCTGGAGGTCGTGGAAGGCATGCAGTTCGATCGCGGCTATCTATCGCCGTACTTCATCAATAACCAGCAGAGCATGAATGTCGAGCTGGAAAACCCGATGATCCTCATCCACGACAAGAAAGTCTCCAACATCCGCGACTTGCTGCCGATCCTCGAGGCCGTAGCCAAATCGGGACGGGCACTGCTCGTCATTGCCGAAGACGTGGAGGGCGAGGCTCTGGCTACGCTGGTCGTCAATAATATTCGCGGTATCGTCAAGGTATCGGCCGTCAAAGCGCCCGGATTTGGCGACCGCCGCAAGGCCATGTTGGAAGACCTCGCAATCTTGACCTCGGGCACGGTCATTGCCGATGAGGTCGGGCTAAGTCTAGAGAAGGCGAGCTTGGGCGACCTCGGAACCTGCAAGCGGGTCACGATCACCAAGGAAGAGACGACCATCATCGGCGGTGCGGGCGATCCCAAGGCCATCGAAGGCCGGGTCAACCAGATCCGCGCACAGATCGAAGAGTCCACCTCCGATTACGACAAGGAGAAGCTCCAAGAGCGCGTGGCTAAGCTCGCCGGCGGCGTGGCCGTGATCAAGGTCGGCGCGGCCACCGAGACCGAGATGAAGGAGAAGAAGGCGCGGGTCGAGGACGCCTTGCATGCGACGCGCGCGGCCGTCGAGGAAGGCGTGGTGCCGGGCG
>JBOIDM010000255.1:0-2575 GCA_050740575.1 Gammaproteobacteria bacterium | reverse complement strand
CCGATATCCGCGTTAGCCTCGTCCACGCGGCCCACGGCCAGCATCAGCGAGGCGCGATAGGCGAAAAAGCGCGGATCGCTGACGGTCCCGGGAACCGTCGCAATACTGTCGAGCGCCTTTCCGAGTTCGCCCCTTGAGTAAAAGTCGGTAGAACGCCGGACCATCCCCTGCCAGCCGGGTCCGGGAGGAAATTCATCTTGGCGAAAAGTGAGCACGGGCGGGTAGTACAAGGCCCAGTGCACGGCGTCCCGAGGCCGGACCAGGGTGCGCAGTTGCGGCGCCTGGCCGGCTTGCGCAGTCGCGGACTCGCCGGGGGCGACCTTGAGGCTCCCCGCGGCGTTTGAGGCCAACACCTTCCCTTCCAACACCGAGAGGGTCGCGCGATCATCCTCCACGCGGACCAGGAACTCCGTGCCCTCGATCATACCGTTGAGATAGGGGGTATTGACCGTGAGCCGCCGGGGCTGGCGGCTCATGGAATTGAAGGCGCCCTTGATGATCTCCAGCAGCGATCGCTCCTCTGGCTTCTCCGAGAGATCGAGGAGGCGCATGGTCGTGTTTTGATCGATGCGCAGCACCGCCTCGTTGACGAGGTAGACGGCCGCGCGGCTATGCTCTCCGACCCGGATCGTATCGCCCTCGCAAAGCCGGTGATCGAGCTTCGCCGCCTGCCAGCCTTGTCCTTCGGCGCCCTGGACTTCGACCGCACCCTCGATGGACGCAAACCTGCCCGCCGGCTGCTCACAAGCTTCCGCCGCGTAAATGGGGTAAGCCTGCTGCCACAGGGCAAGCGCGATGAGGCTGCTTAAACTACGATACGACGGCAAGCGCTTCCTTGGCTCACAAGGCGTAGATATCATCCAAGTATCATCCCCAATTGTAGTTTCGCATTATGATGTATTATTTTTTTACGCCTTACAACAAAAAAGTTTCATGATCAAGCTGCAATGTGCCGCCACTGAAGCAGGGGTTTTTGCGCGTTGACGCGCCAAATGAGGGCGTTGTTGTGATAAAGCGGTGCAAGGTCTCGGCATGCCACAGTTCAAGTCGTTCAATAACAGCAAGTTAACCGAGATCCTCGCCGGCTCCAGAATGCCCCATAAATATACAGATGCTGCCGCACTAGCGCAGATCCCAGAATGCCTCGCTGGCTGAAAGGACTCTTGGTCGGCGTTTTAACCGGGCTCTGCGGTGGCTTGCTCGGGCTGTCCAATCTCGGGGTCACGTTCGAGCGTAGCGTCGGTCTCTCGTGGCTCTTCCATCTCAGAGGGCCGATCGGCCCGCCGCCGGAGATCGCGGTGGTGGCCATCGACACGCGCACCGGCGAGCACCTGGGTCTGCCGAGCTCACCGCAGGAATGGCCCCGCTCCATTCATGCGCGCCTCGTCGATGGCTTGGTCGAGCGCGGGGCCTCGGTGATCGTATTCGATGTGCTGTTCGAAAAACCGAAAGCGGCCGGGCCTGATCTGGCGTTCGCGCAAGCCGTGGCCAAGGCGGGCCGCGTCGTGCTGGTCGAAAAGCTCACCGGGAAACGGCAGCCGATCACCGATAAGGAAGGCATGCACCGGGGGTCCGTTTGGGTGGAGGAGTTGGTGCCGCCCTTACCCGCCCTGGCGGAGGCGGCCAGAGGCCTCGGGCACTTCCCCCTGCCGAAGCTGGAGGCGGCCGTCTACGAGTTCTGGGCCTTCAAGGCGAGTGTCGGCGACGCGCCGTCCATACCGGCGGTCGCGCTGCAAGTCCACGCGCTGAAAGCCTATAGCGAATGGTTGCCATGGCTGGATCGATTGCACATGAGAGGTCTTGAAACCTTGCCCCGCAGTGCCTCCGAGATCACGGGAGCGCAGACACTCCGCGCTCTCATGCGCGCCTTGCGGCGTGGTTTCGACAATGACCCCGGCGCCGGGGAGCGCATCGCCGGGCTCATGGATCAAGCGCGGGAGGTACCGGGCGAGACGGTCAGCCTGCTGGAAGCGCTCACCAAGCTCTATGCCGGCGATCCCAATCGGTATATCAACTTCTACGGACCGCCGGGGACCATTCCCACCGTTCCTTACCACGCGGTAATCAAAGGGGGCGATCCGAATCTAAAGAAAGGGGCGCTCGACTTTACCGGCAAGGTGGTGTTCGTCGGGTTTTCGGATCTCTTCGATCCTGGACAACCGGACAGGTTTTATACCGTTTTTACCCGCGAGGACGGCGTGGATCTCAGCGGCGTGGAAATCGCGGCGACCGCCTTCGGCAATCTCTTGAGCGATCGGGCATTGAAACCCCTTGGCGTGCTGGAAACCGGCATGATCTTGCTGCTCTTCGGACTCGTGACGGGAACGATCGTCTATTCTCTTCCGGCCATCGCGGGCGTTCCCTTGTCTCTGGTGCTTGCCATCCTCTACGCCGCGGCCGCCCATTGGATGTTTAACCAGAACGATTTATGGCTGCCGCTGGCGACGCCGCTGCTCGCGCAGTTTCCGATCGCATTATTCATTGGGCTCTTGGGCCAGTATTTCTTGGAGCGCCGCCGTGGACAGCGTATCAGCCAAGCGATTAGTTATTATCTGCCGGAGAACATCGCCAGGGA
>JBOIDM010000254.1:0-15536 GCA_050740575.1 Gammaproteobacteria bacterium | reverse complement strand
CTGGCGCGCGGCGATCGATCCTCGATAGGAGGCGAAGCCGCGCATGCATTGCGCATGATCGAAAAGTATCGCCTCTTTGAACTCGTGCATTACCCACTGATCCGCCTCGTGCAGGCAATATTAAGTCACCCTGTCGATCTCGACCAAAGCCTGCGAGAGCTAATAGAGCATTACAAGCACTAACAGGTTTTGGCGCTTGAGCGAGTGGGCGGACGTTGCGTGAGCCGCTCGAGCTCGGCGGCGATGGGCGCGGCCTGGCCGGGGCACTCGGTGTCCCAGATCAGGGTCAGCGACTGCTCGTGCGGCATTAAGAGCTCCTGGCTACGACGCTGGTATTCGAGTACCGCTAGATTGGCCTCCGAGGCATCCTGGCCTGCTGCCGCGCGGCGCGCGATCCGCGCGTGCACTGCCGCCTCGCCGGCCCGAAAATCCAGGATCCGGAACGGCGCACCGAGCGATCTCGCAAGCCCCGCAAAAGCCTCACGCCGCGCACGTCGGAGGAAGGTGGCATCGACGATGACCGAAATGCCGCAGCCGCTCACGAGGCGGGCAAGCTCCAGGAGCCGTGCATAGGTGCGATCGGTCATGGCGGCATCGTAGATCCCCCCCGCCACGGTGCTTGCCGACTTCGCTCCGGCCGAAAGACCGGCCAGCCGCTTGCGCTCGACGTCGGAGCGGATGCGCAATGCCCCGAGCCGGGGGATCAACGCCGTGCTCTGCGCGGTCTTGCCGACACCGGAGACCCCGTGGGTGAGGAGGATGAGACCCGGAGGACGCGGCTCCGCATAGCGCCCAGCCAGCGCGAGATGCCGCTCGTAGCGTGCAAGACACGCCGCCCCCCCGCCCTCGGAATAATATTCGAGACAGGCGACCTTGGCCCGCACAAGCGATCGGTAAACGCGGTAGAGGTCCAGCAATGGCAGTCCCTCGTAGTCACCCGTCGCCTCCAGATAATGGTTGAGGAAGATCCATGCGAGATCGGGACGCTCGCGCGCATCGAGGTCCATCAAGAGAAAGGCAATCTCGCTCATGACATCGACGAAAGAGAGCGCGGCATTGAACTCGATGCCATCGAAGACCACGATCCTCCCCTCCAGCAACACCATGTTCGTGAGATGCAGATCCCCGTGGCATTGCCGCACCCGCCCCTGCCGCTTGCGTTCTGCGATGAGCTCGCGATGCCGTCCAAGCTGCCCCTCGGTCCAGGCACGCAAGGACGCAAGCGCGCTGACGGCATCGATCTCCTTGGGCCCCCTACCGATCTGCGTGAAGTTCTCCAAGGCGTACTTGGCGACCTCAGAGGCGTTTCCATACGGCACATCGGCCGTAGCGATCTCGGCGCCGTCGTGAAACTCCGCGATCGTCTTGGCGAGCGCCTCGAGCAAGTCCCCCGTGAGCTCGCCGCGTGCGAGCACCTGGTCGAGCTGCGCCGCGCGAGGAAAGCGGCGCATCTTGACGCAGTATTCAATGGGAGAGCCGGGCCCTCCCAAACGAGGCGCATCCTCCGTCCCCGTCACCGCTACGACCTCGAGATAAAGCTCGGGGGCGAGGCGCCGGTTGAGCCTCAGCTCCTCCTCACAATAAAACTTGCGCTTCTCGATCGTAGTGAAGTCGAGAAACCCAAAGTCGACCGGCTTCTTGAACTTGTATGCGTAAGGGCCGGCCAAAAGCACGTAAGAGATGTGGGTCTCCGCCAGCTCAAAGCCCTCGATCGGGTGGCCGAGGGCTTCGGGTGTCGCGAGGCCCTTGATCAGTCGCCCCAGAGCCCGATTGGTCCGGAGGAGAGAGGGCATGTCGAGTTCGACCTGACCCCTAGCTCGCCAGTGCTTCCCTCACCGTTGCGCCCACCGATCGGCGGAGGTCGCGGGTCAGCTCGGCGATGGCCGCCTCATCGAGCGTCTCCTTGGCGAGCAACGCCTGCGCGCAGCGGTCGAGGACCGGGCGGTTCGCGGCCAGCAGGTCGGAGGCGCGCCCGAAGACACCCATGACCAGGTTTCTGATCGCATCGTCGATCTTCCGTGCCGTGTCCTCGCTCAGCCGACACCCGCCTTGGGTCATGGCACCGGGCACCTGGAGAAATCTCGGCGGACTCGGCTCAAAGACGACATAACCGAGCCCCTCATCCATCCCGAAGCGGGTCACCATGTCTCGAGCGATGTCGGTGGCCTTGGCGAGATCGTCAGCCGCCCCGGTCGAGAGGTTTCCGAACACGAGCTTTTCGGCCGCCCGCCCGCCCAGGAGCACCGCGATCTTGTTCTCCAGCTCCTCGCGGGTCATGAGGTAGCGGTCCTCGGTCGGGCGCTGGATGGTGTAACCCAGGGCGCCGATGCCGCGCGGGATGATGGAGACCTTGTGTACGGTGTCCGTCCCCGGCAGTGCGAGCGCGACCAAGGCGTGTCCCATCTCGTGGAACGCCACGACTTCGCGTTCCTTGTCGCTCAGGATGCGGTTCTTCTTCTCGAGGCCGGCGACGATGCGCTCGATGGCGGCCGTGAAGTCTTCGAGCGTTACCGCGTCTGCCTGGCGCCGCGTGGCCATGAGCGCCGCCTCATTGACGAGGTTCGCGAGATCGGCGCCCGAGAATCCGGTCGTGAGCGCGGCAACCTTGTCGAGGTCCAGTTCGGGGACGAGGCGGGCCTTCTTGGCGTGGACCCGGAGGATCTGGGCACGGCCGATCTTGTCGGGGCGGTCCACGAGCACCTGGCGATCGAAGCGCCCTGCCCGCAAGAGCGCGGGATCCAGGATCTCCGGCCGGTTGGTGGCGGCGAGCAGGATGAGGCCGACGGACGGATCGAATCCGTCCATCTCCGAGAGAAGTTGGTTCAGGGTCTGCTCTTTCTCGTCGTGGCCTCCAATTCCCGGGAATGCCCCCCGCGCCCGCCCGACCGCGTCCAGCTCATCGATGAAGATGATGGCGGGCGCCTTGGCGCGGGCCTGCTCGAAGAGGTCGCGCACGCGCGCGGCCCCGACGCCCACGAACATCTCAACGAACTCCGAGCCGGTGATGGAAAAGAACGGCACCCGGGCCTCGCCGGCGACGGCCCTCGCGAGGAGCGTCTTACCGGTGCCGGGCGGGCCGATCAACAGCACCCCCTTCGGGATGCGCGCACCCAGCCGTCCATAGGCCTTAGGGGTCTTCAAGAAATCGACGATCTCCTTGAGCTCGTCCTTGGCCTCGTCGACCCCGGCCACGTCCGCGAAGGTCACGCCGGTGTCCTTCTCGACATAGACCTTGGCGCGGCTCTTTCCGATCGCCATGAAGCCGCCCAGGCCCTGCTTGTCGGCGAAGCGCCTGAATAGGAAGAACCACACCCCGAAGAAGACGAAGGCGGGGATGACCCATGAGAGCAGATCGCGCACGAAACCGGTCTCGATGATGCGGGTGAAGCGTACGTTGTACTTCGACAACTGCGCCGCCAGGTCCGGCTCGACGCGTGTCGCGACGATGACCTCCTTGCCGTTCGGATCGGGCTTCTTCAAGCGGCCCGTCACCTCCAGATCGGAGATGACGACATCGGCGATCTTCCCTTCCGCGAGATAGCGCTCGAACTCGCTGTATGGCACGGCCTCGACCGTGCCTGCATTGCTCAACCAATGCTGGACCATGGCGATGAGCAGGACCGCGACAATCCAGTAAACCACGTTACGCTGAGTCTTCTCGTCCATACTTCACCTCGCTGTTCAACTTCCCTCAAAATTATACTCGGGACGCCGCACGCGCGGTTGATCTGGGTCAAACGACGGGCGGCTTCCCGCCCACCGCAGCGATCGAATGCCATATCGCTGGAAAACATCGTGGGCGTTGATCCGGATCAAATATGGGGCTTGATTAGACGGTAGGATATTAATTGGCGTCTTTACATAGAACTGCAAACAGGCGCCGGAACCGACTGAGGAGGAACGCATTATGGCTGAGAAAAAATCCAAGCAGATCGAAAAGACCGCGCGTGGCGGGATGGTCCCCTTCGAGGACGTGGACCGCTGGTTCGAGGAGCTGAGCCGGGCCATGTTCGACCGGCGCTGGCTGAGCCCCTTTGAGCGGTTTTTCCCATCCTTCCCGGAGCTGAGGGCGCCCTTCGAAGGGCGGATGCCCAAGGTGGACGTGATCGACCGGGAAGCTGAGATCGTGATCCGGGGCGAGCTGCCCGGTGTTGCTAAAGACGACCTCGAGGTGTCGATGACCGACGATGCCGTCACCATCCGGGCAAGCACCCGGCATGAGGAGAAAGAAGAGAAGGGCGAGTATCGCCGCCGGGAGCTCAGCCGCGGCGAGTTCCAGCGGGTGGTGGCATTGCCCGCGGCGGTGAAAGGCGCGGAGGCCAAGGCCAACTTCAAGGACGGGATCCTAGAGCTGGTGCTACCGAAGCTGGAGCCGGCGAAGCGCAGGACCATCAAGGTCGCGTGAGGGACCTTCTACGCGCGGGTCGACTGGCGTGATCCACCGGCCTGGGTCTGAGTGGGTATCCTTGACATGGATCAATCCTTCGGGTTTCATGGGCGGCTCTCCCCTGACAAGAGCGCCTATGGTCAACCTCAAGCTGCTCAAGTTGGCCTGCGCGGAGTGCCGGCTCGCCACCTTATGCCTGCCGCTCGGCTTGAACCCCGAGGACATGGAGCGGCTCGATGGGATCGTCAAACGCGGCCCGCCCTTGCAGCGGGGCCAATATCTCTACCGCCAAGGTGATTCCATGCGGGCGCTCTTTACCGTGCGCGCCGGTTCCCTCCGGGTCTTCACCTCGACGCCCGAGGGGACCGAGCAGACGGTCGGGTTCTATCTGCTCGGTGAGGTGCTGGGTTTCGATGGGCTGGAGCGTGAGCGCCACAGCTGCGCCGCTGTGGCCCTCGAGACCACCGCAGTGTGCGAGCTGCCCTTAGAGCGGCTCGAGGAGCTGTGCGCACAGCTGCCGCGCCTGCAGCATCAACTTCTAAAACTCATCGGCAAGGAGATCGCCTCCGAGCACGAGGCGCTGCTGCTGCTCGGGAATCGCAGTGCCGAGGAACGGCTCGCGACCTTCCTCTTGAGCCTCTCGGCGCGCTTCGGTGAGCGCGGCCTGTCGAGAACCGACTTCAACCTCAGCATGAGCCGCCACGACATCGCCAATTTCCTCGGGATCGCCGCCGAGACCGTAAGCCGGCAGCTTTCGAGCTTCCAAGCCCAAGGGATCCTGAGCGTCAACCAGCGCAACGTACAGATTCACGCCCCCGATCGCTTGCGCGCCTTCGCTTTGGCGCCCGAGAAAATCGCAAACTACCCGCATAGCGGGTAGTTTGAGGAAGCCCCCTTAGAAGGGGGCGACAGGGACTGTCGCTCTCGTTGGCTATCGATCGCAATGGTATATTCTAAATCAACGGTTCAACCAATGAGGGTGAGGGTCATGGGCACGGAAACTCAGAACGTAGCAGATGAAGTCGGCGACTTAATACGGCGGGCAAAGCAGGCACAAGGAGCTGTTGAAGCGTATTCCCAAGACCAGGTCAATGCGCTCACTACCGCCGTCGCCTGGTCGGTGGTGCGTCAGGATCGAGCCGAAGCTTTAGCGAAGCTAGCCGTCGATGAAGGCGGTTTTGGCAACTACACCGATAAAGTCACCAAGATCCGCAATCGAATCATGGGCACGCTCGCCGATATTGCAAGCATCAAAACGGTGGGTGTCGTGGAGGAAATTCCCGAAAGAGGTTTGATCAAGATCGCAAAACCGGTCGGAGTGGTCGCAGCGCTTATCCCGACGACGGGCCCCGACGCAACACCGCCGCTCAAGACCTTGCTCGCATTGAAAGGCCGTAACGCGATCATCATTGCGGCCCACCCGCGGACCCAGAAGACCACGGAACTTACAGTCAAGTTTATGCGTGAGGGCTGCACGCAGATCGGTGCGCCAGCGGATCTCGTGCAGGTCTTAGAGCACCCATCGCTCGCGAAAACCCAGGAACTGATGCGCCAGGCCGATTTGATAGTGGCAACCGGCGGAGAGAACATGGTTAAGGCTGCGTATAGCTCGGGGACGCCCGCCTACGGGGTCGGCGTGGGTAATGCCGTGCATGTGGTTGATGAGACCGCGGACCTCGAGGACGCGGCCAAAACTATCGCGGCAGCGAAAACTTTCGACTATGCCACCAGTTGTCTCGCCGACAATGCCGCCGTCGCTAACGCCCACATCTACGAAGAATTGAGTGCCGGTCTTGTTGCCAATGGTGCTCATATTTGCAACTCGAGCGAAAAAGCGTCGCTGCAACGGCTCATGTGGCCCAAACCTGGATCATCGATTCCGTCTATCGAGGTCATCGCAAAACCAGCGGCGGAGATCGCGCGCCTCGCTGGCCTGGCGATTCCAAGCGATCGTCGCTTCTTGATCGTCGAGGAGGATGGCGTAGGCCCGGACCACCCGTTCTCGGGAGAAAAGTTATCGGTCGTACTCGCACTCTACCGCTATGAGGGCGGAATCGAAAATGCCGTGGCGCTAGTCAATGCGATTACGGAATACCAAGGACGTGGTCACACGTGCGGGATTCACACACAATCCGATGAGCAGGTGATGGCGCTCGCGTATGGAACTAAGACTGGAAGGGTTATTGTTAATCAAAGCCTTAATGAAGGAGCGGGCAGCCCGAGAAATGGGCTACCCTACACGTTGAGCCTAAGCTGCGGGACTTGGGGCGGTAATATCACGACCGAAAACGTGAACGCGAAACATATGATCAATCTGACCTGGGTCTCGCGCCCAATCGCCGCGCGGCTGATCAGCGAGCAGTCTTTGTTTCGCGATCACTGGGATCGCTATGGAAAATGACCACTAAGTAAAATAAAAACTGCAGGCGGATAATGTTTGACTACATCATTGTTGGCGCAGGATCGGCCGGATGTGTCTTAGCATATCGGTTAACGGAAGACCCAGCCTGTAAGGTGTTGCTTCTCGAAGCCGGCGGTGAAGACGATTCGCCCTTGATTCGGACCCCTGCGTTTTACGGGCAGTTGCAGGACAGCGTCTATGACTGGGCTTATCGAACGATCCCTCAACCGCATTTGAACGGTCGCCGAATTTTTCTCCCGCAAGGCAAAGTGTTAGGTGGGTCAAGCGCAATTAATTTCATGATCTACATCCGCGGCAACCGCGCTGACTACGATCAATGGTCTCGCCTCGGCAATAAGGGCTGGGCCTACGATGAGGTCTTACCTTACTTTGTCAAAGCCGAGAATAACCGCGGCATCGCCAACCGATATCACGGCGACTCAGGTCCGCTAGTCGTCTCCAGTCATCCAGCTTCGAACGTCCTCGTGGAGCGCTATCTCGCTGCGGCGCAAGCAGCGGGAATTCTGTACAACCCGGATTTCAATGGCGAGTCTCAGGAAGGGTGCGGGCCCTTGCAGGCTACACTCGCCCACCGCGCCCGGTGCAGTGCCGCAAGCGCATACTTGCACCCGGCGCGCTCGCGCCCGAATCTGACCGTCCAGACACATGCCTATGCGACAAGGCTTCAGTTCAGCGGAACACGCGCAGTGGGAGTGCAATACTTGCGCTTAGGCGCGGCGGAGCAGGCCGACGCTGCCTGTGAAATCATCGTATCAGCAGGCGCGTTACGATCGCCGCAGTTGTTGATGCTTTCGGGTATTGGGCCGCGGACCACGCTTGAGCGCTTGGGGATTAATACACAACAGGATCTTCCGGGCGTAGGCAAGAATCTGCAAGACCATCTCCATACGCGGGTGCGCTGTGGGATCACTCAACCGTTGACGTTTTTCCCGCTCCCAGACGAGCTTAAGGCGCTAGCATGCCGGGAATACGAAGCGCATCGAAGCGGTATGCTCGGCTCGAACTTCCTTGAAGCGGGCGCCTTCGTTAAAAGCGAGCCCCAGGAGCCTGATCCCGGACTGCAACTATTTTTCCTGATGACGCTCTCTCCCGACTATCCTGAAGGCGGGCCCCCGAACCAGCATGGCGTCTCGTTCACATCTTATACGAATCGACCGGCAAGCCGCGGGGAGGTCGTGCTCGCTTCGGCCGATCCACTCGATCGACCGATTATCAATCCGAACTACTTGAGCATGTCTGATGATATGCGGTGCGCCGTCGCCGGCGTGCGCTGGAACCTCAAAATTCTTTACGCCAAGGCTTTTGACGACATCCGTGGAAAAGAAATCGCGCCGGGATCGGACGCGCGAAGCGATGCGGACCTTGAATGCTTTGTTCGACGCACGGCATCCACCACCTGGCACCCATCCGGTACATGCAAGATGGGCAACGACGAGATGGCGGTCGTGGACTCCTGTTTGCGGGTGCGTGGGTTTGAGGGATTGCGCGTCGTAGACGCGTCGATCATGCCGACCATCGTGAGCGGCAACACCAATGCGCCGACCATCATGATCGCCGAGAAAGCGGCTGATATGATTCGCAATGCCTCATCGTGAAAACGTTACCCGCGATTTCCAGCTTGAGCGCAGACACAAGAGGAATATCGCTGCGTGGTTAAAGAAAGCTTGAATATCCACCTCAGTCAGCGTAAATAGTACGAGACAATTCGGACATCGCGAATCGTTACGTAACGGGAAAACGCTGACCAAGGAAAAGACACAAAGTAAAGCTCGCCGGGTGCGTAGCTTCTCGTCAGGAGGGGAAGATTATGAAAGTGCGCGGTCAAGAAATACTCATCCCGACCAGCATGGTCGGCAACTATCCCAATCCAAGGTGGTGGGATGCACAATTTGCCAGGGCTTTTACTGGAGATCAGGAGCCCCCGGATGCCCTCGTACGCGAAGCTTTGGAAGACGCTGTCGCGGCTATCGCTAAAGACCAGGAAAATGCAGGCCTCGACATCATTGCCGATGGCCGGGTCCATGGCGACAACTATGCCGACCAGGCGCTCTACTACTATTTCCGGCGTTTGGGCTACAACCTCAAGGGCGGTCATCTCGGCTTTCCGATCTATAGCCGCCTGCATGCCGCAACCTTAGACCAAGAGATCAAACGCCGCGGCGCCATGATGGTGGAACAGGCGCGCGCCCTCAAGCGAGCGACCCGTAAACCCATCAAGATTCAGTACACTGGGGTGCAGGTGCTTGCCCAGTGCACCAACGACTTGTACTACAAATCTTCGCGCGATCGGGCCATGGCACTCGCCGCGGCAATCAACGAAGATCTGCGCGAGGTAGATGCGCTTGGGGTCGATTTTATTCAGTTCGACGAGTTTACCTTTCCCTACGGCTTCGAAGGCTGGGCTCTCGAAGCCTTCAGTCGGGCCGTCGAAGGCGTTAAGAATGCCCAGATCATCGTGCATGTATGCTGGGGGAATTGGGGCGGTACACCGGCCTATTTGCCCGACGATACTGCAAAGGCCGGTGAAATCTTCGACCTCACCAAGCGGCGCGGCAAGGAACCCCCAGCCACCGCATCAGTAGTGCCCAAGGTGTATCAACTTCCGATTAATGTTTTGAATCTGGAGAGCTGTGGACGGCGTAGTAACGATATGAGCGATCTTGAGGTCCTAAGAGCCCATCCGTTGCCCGATACCGTCTGCTTCTGGGCTGGGGTCATCGACGTCAAGAGCACCATCACGGAAACCGCCGACCAGGTCGCGGACCGCATTAGGCGCCTCTTGCAGGTGATACCGGCGGAGCGTCTCGGTGTGACGACCGACTGCGGACTCATCCTGTTGCAACGCTACATCGCCGTGGAGAAGTTGCACGCCTTGGTGCAGGGAGCGGAGCTGGTGCGCAAGGAGCTGGCCAAGAAGGCTGCTTGATACGCAGAACCCACTCCGCACAACCAGGCGCCTTCGACCCCGGGTAACACAATGCCCGTCTACCAGTTGCTGTGCCCGGATTGTAGCCATCACTTTACCGGCATGGTGTTCGCCGGCACACGTGAGCCCGAGAAGTGGGTCTGCTCCCAGTGCGGCGGGGAGCGAGCACAAATGCGCGCGGACTCGGTCCCTACCCCGCATCCGCTTGAAGTGCAACATGGGGCCGGCTGCCCCTGTTGCACCGGAGGAGGTGCGAGGCTCGACTGATCCGGGTGCTATGTCCGTCCCCCGCCGAAATGGGTGGGGTTCATAGTTCCGATGCGGCCTATGCACCTTGGTTTGCCTGAGTCATCACCGTGGTCGATGTCAACCGCACGCAGTGGTCTATTACGCGCTGGGTACAGGAGATCGGGGACCGACTCGCCGCGGGCGATCGCCAAGAGCCGATCATCAATGTAAGTACCGAAGATCGTCGGGAGTTCGATGCGATCTTCCTGGGTGGCGGTGCCGCGGGACGCTTCGGGGCGGCGTACCTGCGCGCAATGGGCGGCCGACCACTCATCATCGACCGCTGGCCATTTCTTGGTGGTTCCTGTCCGCATCATGCCTGCGTCCCGCATCATGTGTTCTCGGATGTCGCCGCACAATTGCTCCTGGAGCGGACGTTCTCCGGCCGGCTGTGGTTTCAAGACCTCAGGAGCAAGACAATCTCGATTAAAGAGATCATCGAGATGTTCCGCCGAGGCCGAACGGGCCCGCACGCGATGATGAACTTCCAGAGCAAAGAGCAGCTCGATTTGGAATTCGTCCTCGGCGCGCACGGCCGGATTTTGGATGCCCATACCGTTTTTGCGGCGGGCCGGACATACAAGTCCAAGAACCTCGTCCTCGCGACTGGCGCGCGCCCCCGCACACTGGGCGTTGACGGTCAATCTCTGAGTGGGGTCTTCGACTTTGCAAGTCTCGTCGATGACCTCGATTACGAACCGGGTCCCACCGTCGTCGTAGTCGGCAGCGGCAAGACCGCGATCGAGTACGGCTGCTTTTTCAACGCGACCGGTCGGCGCACCGTAGTCGTCTCACGAGATCGACCCTTGCCAATGATTAGCGACGGCGAGACCCGCGCCTATCTGCTCGAGCGGATGAAAGAACAAGGGATGGAATTTTGGTCTAACTCGCATGTCACTGCCATCGAAGGGGATGCGCACGGGCAGGTCAGGGCGGTGGTGATCCGCGCTCCCACGGGCGAAGTCAAGGTCGCGACCGATTTCCTGTTCTTGGGGCTAGGAGAATCCCCCAACTCCGAGGAAGCGCGCGAGGCCCTCGGGCTAGCTGTGGATGCAGAGGGATTTGTCGAGATCGACAGTCGCATGCAGACCTCGGTTCCCAACGTGTACGCGGCCGGCGATTTGGTCGGCGCGCCGATGGAGATGTTCAAGGCCCGCAAGGGGGGGATGTACGCGGCTCGCAACATCATGGGCGAGGAAGCCCGTTACCGTCTCCAGGACTACCCCGACTTCATGCACACGCACTATGAAGTGTGTTGGCTGGGGCTCGGAGAAGAGCAGGCCCGCGAGCGCTATCGGGACGTAGTGGTGCTCAAGCTACCGCCCGATAACCCCGACGGCCATGCCGTCGCCCTCCCGGCGGGCGACCGAATGATGCTGTATGCGATGATGGAGCCGCACCTGTCAGGCTTTCAGAAGCTCGTGATCGACGGCACCTCACGACGCGTCCTCGGGGCCTTCCACGTCGGCTGCGGCGCCAAGGATGGATTCCAGTACCTGGCCCCGATGGTGCGCAATGGATTGACGGTCGATGAGCTCGGCGAGATGGACGAATTGTTTTTGAATCCCTCCTATTTTATTCAGCTCTGCCGCTTGCGGGCGGGCAGCAAGGTGTTGAGGGGCCTTTAAGAAGAAGGTGATGATCTATCCTAGTCGCTGGGATTACACATTTGCACTAGTCTTACTCGTTTGAGAGTTAATAGAGGGGGCTCTAACCAATTCGGAGATACCTAACTATGGACGGACGCTTGGCCAGCAAGAATGCAATCATCTCCGGGGGTGGCTCCGGAATTGGGTTTGCGATCGCTCAGCTCTTCGGTCGCGAAGGCGCACGAGTGTCCATCCTGGAGCGCGATACTACATTGGCCGAGAAGGCCGAGACCGAGCTGCGCGAGGAAGCTATCGACGCCGTTGCCCTCTGCGTGGATGTGGCCGATGCGCGCGGCGTCGCCCAGGCGTTTATGGGAATCGTCGATCGCTATGGAGGCACGGTCCACGTGCTCGTCAACAATGCGGGCATCGCGGAGTTCGGCAGCGTCGAGGATACTAGCCTCGATGTCTGGGAACGGGTTATGGCAGTCAACGTCACCGGGGCGTTTTTGTGCTCTCAAGCTGTGCTTTCACAGATGAAACAGTGCGGGGGTGCTATTATCAACATTGCCTCGATCGCAGGCCTCGTCGGGATCCCGAAGATGGCTGCCTACTGCGCGGCCAAGGCAGCAATCATCGGACTTACCCGGCAGATGGCGGCCGACTACACGGCGCTCGGGGTGCGGGTGAACTGTCTGTGCCCGGGCAGAGTGGCGGGCACTGCAATCCATCAAGAGATCTTGCAGCGCGACACAAACGCAGAGACCCAGGCGAAGCTGGCTAAGTACCCCATCGGTCGCTTCGGCCGGCCGGAGGAGATCGCGCAGGCCGCGCTCTTCCTCGCTTCCGACGCGGCGAGCTTCGTATCCGGTGCCGCCTTTTGCGTCGATGGCGGAATGACTGCGATCTGAACCAAACGATGTACACCCAAGCCGACAAACGCTGTGACCTCGCGAGCTTGGTCGCCCACGTGCGCGAGGGCGACTGCGTGGCCGTCGGTGGTGGTCTGTCCTGGCGCGAGCCCATGGCGGCTCTGCGCGAGATGGTGCGGCAGCAGATCGGGGGCCTCAAGCTCGTGGGTTCTGCGCATGGCATCGATGTAGATCTGCTCTGCGGCGCGGGTGCCGTAGCCGCGAGCGGCGAATCCTACGTGGGATTCGAACAAGACTTCGGGATGGCCCCCAATTACAGGCGCGCCTGCGAGTCCGGGGTGGTCGAGGTACAGGACAGTTGTTGTTATACCCTGGTGCAGCAACTGCGCGCCACCATCGCCGGTCTCCCGTTCATGCCCATGCGTTCGGTCAGGGGTACGGGATTCATGCAGATGCATCCGGAGTACAAGACCATGCCCTGTCCGTTCACCGGGGAAGAGCTGGTCCTCGTGCCCGCCCTGCAGCCCGACGTCGCGATCCTGCATACCCACTACGGCGATATGCACGGCAACCTCTATATCGAGGGGCCGCCCGTCGCCGATGTGCTTTTTGCCAAGGCGTCCAAGAAAGTGATCGCCACGGTCGAGCAGATCGTGCCGGCCGAGCAGCTCGCTGACATCGGCGTCACCGTTCCCTATTTTTACGTGACAGCTTTAAGCGAGATCGCGTACGGCGCCCACCCAACGGCCTGCTATCCCTTCTACGCCTACGATCGCAAGCACACGGCCGAATACTACAAACACGCGAGCGACGGCGCGGATACATTTCGCGATCGCTACCTGCGGCGCTATGTCTACGGCTGTCCCTCGCACGCCGAGTACCTGGAGGCCATTGGAGGCGAGGAAGAGCTCAAGCGCCTGGCGTCCTGGCGGCAGGGTACGGACGCCTGGATGGGTTTGTATGCGTGATCGCCACACACCCACGGCCTGCACCCTAGGCGAGGCGATGATCTATCAGATTGCCCAGACCATCGAAGACGGCATCATGGCTTTCCACGGCTTCGGCTCGCCGCTCGTGCAACTCGCGCTGCACCTCGCGAAGCGGACCCATGCACCTCAACTGGTCCTCGTCGCCGGCGCCACCTATGGAGCAAACCCCACACCCCCGTTTCTAACGCCGACTACCAACGACTGGGCAATGAATCGCGGGGCGGAATGTCACCTCGACATCGAAGAATTATTCGACCTCGCGGCGAGCGGGCGCGTGGGTCGTATGTTTCTCTCCGGTCTACAGATCGACCGCTGGGGCAACATGAACGTGACCCGTGTCGGGCGAGAGCGTCTTCAGCTCAAGCTGCCGGGCGGGGGCGGGGGTTGCAATCTGTCCTGTGACGTGCAGCATGTGACGATTTGGACCGCCGGGCACCGGGCACCGCCCGACCCCAAAGGCCGTCGCCGGTTTCGACTGGTCCAGGATTGCGATTTCATCACCAGTGTGGGACATCGCAGCTCCGACGGTAAGACCCGCATTGAGATGCGCTATCGAGGCCAGGGGCCGGATTGCATCATCACTGAACTGGGGGTCTTCGATTTCGATGAATCCGGTCAGGCGCGGCTCGCCGCGGTGTACCCGGATGTCGATGTTGCCGAGGTGCGCGCGAACACGGGCTTCGACCTCCCGGTGAGAGAGGATCTCGGACCGGTCCCGCTGCCTACGGCGGAGATGGTCGAGTTGATCCGGACATTGGACCCGTTACGGATCCATGAGCGAGAGCTGAAGCCCGAGGAGCTAGGGCGGCATTTTACGCTGGCCTGACCGGGAGATGATGCGCATGGGGGGCGAAGTGCTAAAGGTCGGGGATCTCAAGGTGCGGAAGAACTTCGTGCCCCTACCCTATCGCCGGGTCAGCTATCAACCCTATGCGGGAACCATGACCGAGCCGGCGATTTGTGAGCACCTGCTGGCGCGCGAGGTCTACCGGCGTACCGACATTGTGGTTTTGCACCATGCAGAGCACGGGCTGGCTGTGGCCGCTGTTCAGCGTGCCGAATCCGAAGCGCTGTTCGCCGGAGTCGATGCCGTCGAGGTCCTGGCATTGCCGGCGGATTGTGTATTTATAAAGGCCCCCGGGGTCGATCCGGCCAACCGCTCGGCGTTAGCTAAGCTCGCCCGCGAACACCACGTTGGGTCGGATCGGACGGCCGTCGTTCAGGGAGCCTTCGATCATGTCAATATCACCCACCACCCGGATCCCTTGATCTTGCGGGTTGTGGAAGTCGCTCCGCCGGAACCGCCGAAGCTCTACAAAATGGCTGAGCACGTCTTGAGCTATGCCGACCTTCCGCCCATCTGCCTCGAGCTCGAACGCATCGACTTGCGCGAGCTTTGTAGGCAGGTCCAGCCCGAGGCCTATCTCGTGCCCTGCCGCTCCGGGGGCCTCGATGATCTCGGAGCGCCCGTGTACTTTCTCGATGAGCGCCCGCCCGCGCGCCGGCCTTGGACCCTGATCGGCTGCGAACGCAGTCTCCAGTTCCACCGGCATTTCTATGGAGATGAGCCACCGCGCGTCGAGATGTGTCCGCGCCGGATCGCTCCCGCGTCCGACCGGGCTACTCTGCTCAAATGCTGCCTACTGGAGTTCGGTATCGAACAAGAAGGCATGACGGCGGTGGTACCCTGGGGCGCCGACTTGCCGATGGTCGAACAGGCCCTGGGCTTGCTCTCGCGGGGTGTGGAATATGCCTGAGCTTGCCTGGGATCCCATCGTCAAGAGCCTCATCCCCGAGCGCGCGCAAAAGCCCCGCGCAACCGGCGTGACGATGATCATGGATACGGGCGTCGGCCTGGGACTGCTGCACGACATCCTCGAACTAGCGGATCACTGCATCGACCACTGGAAGCTCAGCTTCGGAACCTCGGTGTTCCTCACGAAGCAGGTCCTGCAACGCAAGCTAGCCTTGCTCGCTGAGCACGAGGTCTTGGCTTTTCCCGGCGGTACGCTGCTCGAAGTCGCACTCGTCGAGCGTCACTGCCGAGACTACATGAAGCACGC
>JBOIDM010000253.1:0-3398 GCA_050740575.1 Gammaproteobacteria bacterium | reverse complement strand
ACTTTACGCTTATCGATATCGAAGGCCGCGACAACCTCGAGATCCCGCGGGAGGTACCCGCCGATGTCCCAGTGCATCAAGCCTACGGCCTCCTCCGGACTTTTCTCCGCAAAGTAATGGATACCTTGGATCAGCGAAGAGGCGCAATTTCCAATGCCCACCACGGCCAGCTTGACCTTTTTGTTGTTCATTATTCGTTTCCCCTATACCCATACTCAGCGCTAAACAAAGTGCGTCGATGGTGACTTTAGGCGCCCTTCGGGGGTAAAGCAAGCGTGCGGGAATCAATATACGTCGCGGGCGGGGTTCGTACCCCGCCCTTGACCAAAGGGGAGAGCTGCGCCTCTCCCCTTTGGAAACCCCATGGCTAAAGTACCCGCGGCAAGACCCCGGGGTATGCAAGCGCGAAAACCTATACTGCAGTCCGTTCGAGTAACTATGCGGGCAACTTATGCCCTGCTTGTCCTTTGCCGAGGGCGATCCCGGAGCGGCGCTCCTCCAGCATGCGCTTGACGTAGTGCGCGGTCTCGGCCGCGGCGCGCTCCGGGCGCCTGCCGTGGGCGTGGATACCGCAAACCGCGGTAGTGCAGGAGTGATCGAGCCCCGGATCCCACCGCGAGCGGCCGGCCACATCGCGGCCATAGGTTAAGTAGGCGGAAAGTGTATCGAGGCCGGTCCCGGGACGTTCTCCGATAAAATGTACGATCACATCCACATCGATCAGGGCTCCGACATGGTATCCAGCCCGCACGCGCCCATCGGTCACGACGATATCGGTAGCGCCTAAGCGGAAATCGGCGAGGGCGTGCCTAAAGGCAGGCAGGACGGCCCGCAGATTTTCGTTGATCGCATTGGCATTGAGTCCGTCCGAAATCACGACTTGCACCCGTGGCTTGCGAGACGGATAGAGCGAGCGCACTACCTCGGCGTCAACAGGTCGAAGTCGTTCACCCGCGTTCGGATGGGCAATGTAGTCGTCGCGGTTTTCGGCCGCGGACCGGACCCGTAGGCCGCGCGGGCAGACATCACCGATCACGGCTTCCGACAAGCGCGCATAGAGCGCATTCCGGGCGTGGGTGTAGATCCCATCCAGCCGTGCTTGAACCGCGGGCGGCGCGGCATACGCTCCGACATGGCCGTATCCCAGATCGAAGCCGCTTTGTTGCATAGCAGTAAGCCGCTTGCGTCCTTCCTCGCACAGCAATTCCCTCATTCGGGTGTCGCCCGCGGCCTGGCGGTAGGACGCATAGAGACCGACCGTGGCCTCAGTCGGCGGCCGGGCCCCACCGGCCAGCGACATAACACCGAGATCGGTCAAGCGACGCCGCATCTTGGTCGTGATGCGGCGGCCGCATAACTCTCTCAAGCGCGGGTGTTCCCGAAAGGATGTGGTCAGATAACCCAGCATCGGATCCGCATTCCCTGCCACCGCCATCAGATAGGCGGGGGCAGCCTCGGCGACGATGGACTGCGTCAGGCTGTGCAATTGCGCCGGGGCGACGCCCATGTGAAAAGTCGAGCAGACATCGAGGCCCATCGTCAGCCCGTGGAGCTTCGCCATGACCGTGTCTTCAAGGCAGGTTCGGCGGAGTTGGTCCGGAGCGCGAAACACCTCCGGACCGATGAATCCGGCCACATCGTTCACGATCATCCATGCCGGTCGATCCGGAAAACGCTTGCGTAACGCCTGCCCGATGACCCTGGCGACGCCGTAGGTGCGGGCTTCCAAGGTCACCATGTCGAGGCCTTCGGCGGCGCCGTTGGTAACCTCCGATCCTTGGCCCGTCTCGAAATATAGGCCATCGAACCCAAACGCGAGATCGGCGATCCCATCGACATCCAGGCCGACCATGCCGAGCAAGGCCTTGGATGTACCGGCAAGACTCTGAAACCCCACGTCCACCCGCGTCCGCTGGCGCGCCTCGGTCTGCTTCACGATATCGGAGAGCACACAGTAGCGCGTCGGCAGCTCCAGCCGGTCCACCACACTCTGCAGCAGACGTTCCAAGCGCACGATGGTCTCGACATCATCGCTCGCCGGGTTCAATCCTATGATTACATCACCGCAGCCGTAGCACAGTCCTTCGAGTATCGAGAACAAGATCTCCTCGTCGTCATCGCCCGGACTGTTGGGCTGGATGCGGGCGCCGAAATGCTCGGGTGCCCCGATGGCGATACCGTCCGCGGGCCCCCTCTCCGGCAGAGGATTAAACAAGCGCTTGGCGACATGAGAAAGTTCGGCATCGTTCATCACCTTGACGATCGCTGCGATCGTCTCGCTGCTCAAGCGCGCGCCGTACTCCCGGGCCCAGCGCGGCCCCGCCGGCGCCAATAAGCTGTCCTTTACCTGATTGAGCGTGAGATGTGCGATATCGCCGGGAAGGGGTCTCAAGCTTTGCGACAGCGATTCGCTGACGCCATCCTCGACCAGCACGGTCGTGGCCAGGGTCCGCAGCTTGACGCCGCCAAGTACCTGGCGAGCTTCCGAGCGTACGGCGTCGTCACGGGTTCCGCCAACCGGAAGATCTCCTTCCTTGAATTCATTCGCGAGCACGAAGAGGTTTTGCAGCGTTTTGCGATCCACGTGCAAATCCCCGGTGGCGATTACTCCCGATCTCGGTGCACGGCATCGGGAGAGAAGGCCGGAACGCAGACCGCGATGTATTCGGCCCCCCCGGGCGTGCTGTATTGAACCCACTCCCCGGCCGGGACGATCACGGCCTGTCCGTCGCTGACCTCAATAACGCCGTTTCTTGTCGCAACGCGCAGGCTCCCCCGTAGCACCACGGTGTATTCATCGAACTCGGGTGTTTGGCCCGGCTCGACCCAACCCGAGGGGCTGACCATTCTGGCGATGCTGATAACATCGGCGCCGGTGCTTACGCGGCCGATGAACTCTTCAATCCGCTTCGGTGGTTTACCGGCGCTTTGGACAATGGCCGGAGCATCGATGCGCTTTACCACCCACGCCTCCGGTCCATGACGATTGGAGGACCAAAGAATCGCGCGTTAAGCGGCGCGCGCATTGCTCCGCGCCGCAACGCACGGATAAAGGTGCATCAATTTACCCGGCGACCGCGATCAGAATCGTTTGGGCCTCCTCGGGCGATCATCGGTTTTCGGCCTGGCCAAATTGACCGTGATATTTCTCCCGCTCAGCATCGACCCATTGAGCTCCTTAATGGCTTTCTCAGCTTCCGCCTGGACGGGCATCTCGACGAACGCGAAGCCCTTGGACTGGCTGCTGAATTTGTCCGTGATGATCTTGGCCGACTCGACTTGGCCGAATGCGGCAAACGCGTTACGCAGTTCATCGTCCGTGACCCGATACGACAAGTTACCGACATAAATATTCATAATCTATTCATCCCCGAAAATGCGCTATTGACCTAGGAACG
>JBOIDM010000252.1:0-13060 GCA_050740575.1 Gammaproteobacteria bacterium | reverse complement strand
CCCGTTCCTGCAGAAATTTTTGAAACTCCGCGAGGTTGGTGTGGGCCACAATGGTTTCATCAAGGTAAATCAATGGGAAACGGGACACCTTGACGTTCTTTTCTTGCGTCAGTGTCAGTAGCAGATAGAGAAATTCCCGCTTTACTTTAAGAATCTCGATCATCTCCAAGATCCCGCGGCTGGCGGCGTAGACGGCGCCCGACCAGGACCAGGCACGCGGATCACCTTCGTCGCCGAACTTACTGACCTTGGATAGGTCGACGGAGCCCACCAGATCGGCGATATCTGCGGTGGTGGGATCATGAGGCGCATAGGTCCCGATCCCAGTCCGACCTGCTTCCGAGATAAAAATACGCTGGACCGGGAAACGCATGAAATCGCCGGCAAACTCGTCCGCGAGCCGAACCCGGCAGAACGGACAAAGTTCTCCTGCGATCTCTACCCCATAGGTCTCCCGAAAGTTGCCTCGAAGCGTGTGCGGGATAAGATGAAGAGGGCTCTGATCGACCGGACATCCCTTTATCGCATAGAGTGCTCCGGCATCGGTATGACTGTACTCTTCCAGGCCGCGTTTCAACAGGATCACCAACGTGGACTTGCCACCCGTAGGCGGTCCTAAGAGCAGTAATAATCGGCGCCCGACCTCCGATCCGGCGCTGGCGGCCTTGAAGTAATCGGCTATGCGTTCGAGCGCATCCGTAATGCCGAAAAGCTCGTCCGTGAACAGGCCGTGGGGCCGCGCGTCGTTGCCGTTCTCCCGTTCCTTGATCCCGGTACGGCGCAGCATGCTCCAAACGTACTGGTGACTATTGCGCGTAAAGCGCTCAGGCTGTTGCGGTAGAATATCCTGTAGAAACTCTCTGAAATCGCCTTCCCAATGCTTCGCCCGGTGTTCTTGTGTGAAAGCTGTCAGCGATTCGAGAAATTGTCCCCGCGGATCCATGGTCATATGTTCTCCAATATTCTGAAAAGCGCATGCCTTAATAATTGAGTACCAATGGTAGTAGCAATAGTGCTCTCATTACTAGTTCGTTGTGGCGCTGAGTAAGTCCACCGCGCATAGTTTAGTCCAGCTCGACAAAAAGCACGCGCCATTCGTTAATAATCAGTCACCAGTTCAAGGGCGCGATCGATTTGATCGCGCGGGGTATAAAAGTGAGGTGAAAATCGAATTGCGCCGCCGCGAATCGCGCAAACGACGCCCTCCGCATGAAGTTTTCGATAAAGGGTTTCGCTCCGATGACGGCGGTGACGAAAACTCACGATACCAGACTGGTGTGTCGGATGTGCCGGAGAGCATAGCTCTAAATCAGGATGTTGTATGATTATATCAGCTAGATACATCGTATTATTCAACACTATTCTAGAGACGACAGCCATACCGATCTCGTGTAGGAGCGACAAGCTGGCTGATAAGGCATGTATTCCAAGCAGGTTCGGGCTACCGCATTCAAACCGCCGTGCCGAATCCGCGGGCCTCCAGTCCTTGCAGTCAAAGTCGTTGGGATCCTGTGTCATGTGCCAGCCAAACTCGCTCACGGTAATTTCGTCGCGGATGGCTGAATTGACATAAAAAAGGGCAATTCCCTCGGGGCCGAGCATCCATTTGTGAGCGTCGGCGACCACGAAATCCGCGTGACAGGCGCCCGCGTCGAAATTCAGCGCGCCGAGCGTTTGAATCGCGTCAACGCAAAAGAATATCCCATGATTTCGGCAGTGGGTCCCAATCAAATCGAGATCTACCCGAAAACCGCTCGCATATTGCACGGAGCTGATTGCGAGCAGCCGGGTACGCCCGTCGCACGCATTGAGCAACGCTTGTTCCGGACAGGGATGGTCTTGCAACAACGCGATCTGTCGCACGCCCACACCACGCACCCGCAGCGCTTCCCAAGGAATTCGATTACTTGGAAACTCCTCGGCTGAGATCACGATGTTGTCACCAGCTCTCCATGCGATCCCGTTAGCGACAAAGGATAGGCCCTCGGAGGTGTTTTTCAGCAACGCGATGTCATCGCTGGCCGGCGCGTTGATTAGCTGCCGTAGCTGCTCTCTCAATCGCCGTTCCGTCTTCAACCAATGGCTATAATTCGACGCGCCACGGTGTACATTGTCTTCGACGAATGCTGTTACTGCTTCGGCGGCACACCGGGGCCAAGGTGCAATACCTGCGTGGTTTAAGTAGATGGCATTTTTTGTGACGGGAAATTCGTCCTGCCAGAGAGATGGATCTATTTCGAGATATAGGTTAGCCATAATGCGCATAATGTATATTATGTTAACTTACGTTCCCTCTATTTTCTCGACCTCCCATGATTAAGAAAGAAGTAAACGAGCACGGTGAACGCGCCGATACCATTTTTTCCGAAACACCAGGGATGCGGTTATGAATGGCAATAGAATTTCGAGTTTGATGTTACTTCTCTTCCTTTTTCCAAGTTTAGGTTTCCCGGTCCCGAAGTTCATGGTTGTGGGCCTGTTTAAGGACAAAGCTATCCTAGATATTAACGGCAAACAGCGTATTCTTGCCGCGGGACACCGTGCACCGGAGGGTATTACCCTCATATCTGCCAATAGTAAAGAAGCCGTGATCGAAATTGAGGGAAAGCGCGCAACCTACGCTCTCGGTAACCGTATCGGTAGTCAATTCGCAACCGCAAAGGCCGGCGCCACGGTGCAAATTGCGCCTAATCACATGGGAATGTATAACGTAGGCGGCGCTATTAATGGATACACGGTGAGTTTCATGGTTGATACCGGCGCCACGCAGGTAGCGATGAACAAACATCTTGCCCGGCGTCTTGGCATCGACTACAGACTCATCGGAAGCGAAGGTGTCAGCTCGACAGCTTCTGGAATTGTAAAGTCCTTCGGAGTTACGCTCAAGAAAGTCCGGGTTGGGGACATTGAGCTTATAGACGTTCCGGCCACGGTCATCGACGGGGACTTTCCCACCGAAACCTTACTTGGCATGTCGTTCTTAAGCCGGGTCGACATAGACCGCCAGGGCGGGCTCATGGTGCTGCGAAAAAAGTTGTAGGCTGGCGTCGCTATCCCCGGTGATCATACAAGACCGGTATTTTAGAAATTGGAGGGTATCCTGATAAGATCAGAAAAACGACCCCACGATCACCTTACATGGACTCTACCTTTCCGCTTGAGCGGCCGTTCAATTCTCGCCCGCGCATCTCCCGCCGGACCGCCTTACTGCGCTCCTCCTCGCCTTAACAACGCCTTTGAGCAAGACGCTCAATGAACTTTCGGTGGTGATCCCCGTCTATGACGAGGCCGCCAATATCGCCGCTCTGCTCGGCGAGATCGAGGTTCGTCTCGGTGGCCGAGTGCATTATGAAGTGATCGTAGTGGACGACGGCAGCACCGACGATACCCTGCAACGGCTCCGGAACATACTCCGCGAGCGGCGGCTTCCCTTGCGGATCCTGCGCCATGCGAGGAACGCCGGCCAGAGTGCGGCGCTACGCAACGGAATTGCCGCGGCCCGCTGCGATTGGATCGTGACCTTGGATGGAGACGGGCAAAATGATCCGACGGACATTCCTAAGTTGCTGGCGGCCGCCGCGGCTTCGAGCAGGCGGCTTGATCTCGTCTGCGGGCACCGATTTGCGCGACAGGATCCGGGGATCAAGCGCCTATCGTCGCGACTCGCTAACGCCGTGCGAGCGCGCCTACTCGATGATGGGATCCCCGACACCGGGTGCGGTTTGAAGCTGCTTCGACGTCAGGCGTTTTTAAACATCCCCGTTTTCAATCATATGCACCGTTTCCTGCCGGCCTTGATTCAACGCGATGGGGGCGAGGTTATTTCAGTAGCCGTCAATCACCGGCCTCGGCTGAGGGGTCAATCCAAATACGGGATCCACAACCGACTGTGGGTGGGGATCGTCGATCTGCTTGGCGTACTATGGCTGAAGCGGCGTGCGATTAACTTGAACTATGAAGAGGTAACTGAACGATGAGTGAACAAGCTTGGATTATTGTCGGTTTCATCGGGCAGGCCCTGTTCGGCACCCGCTTCCTGATCCAATGGCTCACGAGCGAGCGCGCCAAACGCAGCGTGATCCCCAGGACATTTTGGTACTTCAGCGTCGGCGGCAGTTTAGTCCTGCTTTGCTACTCACTGCATAAGCAAGATCCCGTCTTCATTGTGGGCCAAATCGCGGGACTGTTTATTTACGTCCGCAATTTGTACCTACTGCATCGCGTCGAAAAAATACTAGCGCTCCGCCCGCTCAGGGATGACACTCAATCCTAATCGCGACCCCGTCGCGTTAGCGGCACCGCGGGACACGGTAGGAGTTCATTTAACAAGACCTTGGCACTGGCGAGGCGCGGTCGCGGCGCTGCTGATCCTCGCGGGCTATGTCGCCGGCATAGGCACGCGGGCCATCCCACTGGATGGACATGAAGTCTTCGTGGTTCAGACCGCACAAGAGATGAGTACGCGCGGCGATTTTATCGTGCCGTACTTCAACGGTGAACCCAGGCTCACGAAACCGCCGCTGAGCTATTGGCTTACGTGGCTTGTGGCGTCGATCACGGGCGATCCCCGCCACATCGCGCCTTGGCAAGGACGTTTACCTTCGATCGCGGCCGGCATTGGTCTGGTCGCTACCGCTTTGTGGCTGGGCACCCTGCTCTTCGATCGCGCGACCGGACTCTTCGCCGGACTCTTGCTTACCTTGAGCGCGGGCTTTTTCTCCTATACTCACGATGCCCGGCCCGACCTTTTATACGCGTTTTGGTGTGCACTGGGTTATACGGCCTTCGCGGCGGCATGGAAAGCCGCCGATTACTCGCGGCAGCTTCTAGGTTGTTATGCCATGTGGGTCGCCTACGCGCTGGCCATTCTTACCAAAGGGCCCCAGCTTCCCGCAATCCTGCTGGCCGGCAACATCGTTTTTCTTGCGCTCGCAGGCGGTTTTCGTCGTGGCCTGGGCATGCTACATCCGGTCACGGGTCTTTTGCTCACCGCGAGCCTGACTCTCCCATGGTGGTTTGCGGTGCACGCCTCGCTCGGCGGCACAGGGCTTTCCGGGAGCCAGCTCTTGGGATCGCTGCTCACACCGAGCGTAGCACTGGATTTCTATTATTTTTATCGCACGCCGCTGTTACTCCTCCCTTGGTTGCTGCTGATTCCGTTCGCGTTCGTTTTATTTCGCAAGCGTGAGCGTAGCGATGGCTCCCTAATGCTGTGGCTATGGGTGCTCGTCGCCGCTTTGCTTCTCGATTTTGGTCCCCAGCAACGTTGGTTTTACATGCTTCCGCTTCTGCCGGCGCTATGCATTTTGACCGCTGCCGGGACGCTTGCGGTATTACGGAGGAACGGGTCCTGGATCCACGCGGCGTGGCGGTGGATCTTCCTACCGCTACACGCGCTCTTGGCACTCTGCGCCCTATTATGGATCGCCGTGTCCAACAAAGGTGCGGGCTATGGAAATACGGCAGGGATTGCCGCGGCCGCAGGGGCGCTAGCGGTGGTGCTTTGCGCGGTCCTCATTTTGAGGCGCGGGCGTCCCGTCACGCCCCTCGGTGATTTCGTCGCCTTAGGCGTTATGTACGGTATCGCACTGGCCGCGGTGTCCGACACGCGCTGGTTGTGGAGCCAGGATCGGTTTGAGCGGCCTCGATTGGCAAGGATCGCACGTGCAGCCTCGCATCCGGCTACGCCGATTGTAAGCTGGGGTATTAACCCCAATGGTTTCGTGTATTACGTGGGCGGCAGGATCACCGCGCTGGCAAGGCCCGGTGACTTCAATCGTTTCCTTGCGGGAAAGCGCTACGGTGAACTGATCGTACTTATGCTAAAGCGCGACTTGAATCGCTTGCCCGAAAATATAGACCGGGAAGTGCTCGCCGCCATGCCCGGCGATGCCGATGAGGCCACCGTGGTAGCACGACTGCGTGGTGACGCCTTAGCGCGATCGCCGCGCTTCCACGTAGACGATCCTTAAAGCCGCGTCGTCCCGATGCCAGAGCCCCGAGACAGGATCTTGCCATTCCGTATACTGCTGGGTATGGCCCTTGATCCGCCGGTGCTTCCAGCCCGATCCCCACAACATAAACACCCGCGCCGCATGTCTCAATACCAGGTGTAATGGCGTACTCATAGCGATCACCTCGACGGCTAACATAGTATCTAGGATCCGCGAGACCCATGCTGGCCTCATGGGCTATTAGCAGCATTATTTGTGCCGCGTGAGCACGACTATGAGGCTACGAGTGGCGCGCGTTATCGCCGTTTACAGATGCCCTTGAGTCGGGGAGGTGCATTAAGCTCATCGTTATTCAGTATTCGTCTCGCGAACGGTCGTTTTCATCAAGGCCGTCGCTCCAGTCATCTGCCACTTTGTCCTCATCCTCCTCTTCCTCGTTTTCTTCCCACGACCGCTTAGGATGTTTTGAATGCAGGATCCAATCGTCGCTCGGCTTGTATCCTTTCTCTTCTTCCTCGAAGCCAGGGTCCGGGCTGCCCGGCAAATCGCTCTGCCCGGTCCACTCTTCGGGTATCTCGATCGGTTCGATATCTAAGTCATACCATTCGTCGATGTCCATTTCGCCAATTTCGCCGTTGGCATACTGAACCTCGATGACTCCACGCTCATCGTCCACATCCACGACTTCGAATCTCTGGCCACGCTCCATGTATTCATACCAACTCCCCGTGAGCGGTTCAACTTCGTTGCTCATCGTTCTCTCCCGGAGCCCGTCCGCGCCCCTGATATGACGTATAACTTTACTAGACCAAGGCCATTCATTCACGTAACCCCCATATGACTCCCAAACGCTGCATGGGCCGCAACACGAGTCGGTAAGGTAGATCGGGCCCCGGCCGTCGGGCCTTACCGGGGAAATCATGATGATCCCGGTGTTCCGATTCCCCGAGCAGCACTGCCGACGGCACGCGATAGCTACGCGCCGTGCACCCCTCGTGATCTGGTGCACCACGGTGGGACATGACGTTGAACCAAAGCGTGCCGAAAGGCGACAAAAAGGCAGGAATCAAAACCACCAGAGTGGAAAACGCCCGCGATCCACTTAGTCCCCAGACGGCCAGCCATTCCACCCACGGGATAACAAAACACCACCTATCGAGCCACGCTGTCTCGGGATAGCGCAGCTTGATATGGCGGCGCGCATTCCTCGGATCGTAGGGCCAACCCAACCAGGCGTAAAGCACCGGGCGGGCCACCGGTGAGTGCGGATCCTCTAGGGTATCGCAGTGGAAGTGGTGATGGCGGTGATTCGCGGCCCACCAGGACATGCCTCCTTGGTTAGCCGCCGCGCATGAATAGGCGATCACGAATTCGAACCAGCGTTTGGCCTTGAACGCGTTGTGTGAAAAGTACCGATGCAGCCCGAGCGTCATTCCGAGGATTGAGTGCCGATTGCCTTGCAGGATAATCAAGATCCACGTGATCGGTTCTAACAGCAGCGGCTTGACCGTCTCAAGGTCAAGGAGGATCAAGGGCACAATGTAAACGATGATCGTGCATGTGCCGAACATACGCTGAAGGGTCCAGAACAACATTGGGTTATGATTTCAGGGTTATGCGGCGCGTGCGCCCGTGAATTCAGTGATTATATTAGAAGAGCAAGGCGGAGGTTACAAAATCGGTGCACGGAAATCATCCACTGCAAGCTCCGAAACCCCCATGCATGGCGCGCCAGCCGCGTGGTCTGGCGCTGTTATTCGTGGTGGAGATGTGGGAGCGATATTCATATTACGGGATGCGGGCGCTGTTGATCCTGTTTCTGATCACCGAGACTGGGCGCGGCGGCTTGGGCTGGACCGTCGAGCGCGCGGGACAACTATATGGTTGGTACACGGGACTCGTGTACCTCACCCCGATCATCGGTGGCTACCTCGCCGACCGCTACCTCGGCACCCACCGCGCTCTCGTCGTCGGCGGCATCTTGATCGCGCTCGGGCATTTCTCTCTCGCGCTCGAAACGACCGCGGCATTTTATTCCGGGTTGACCCTCTTGGTGGTAGGTACCGGGTTTTTCAAATCCAATATTTCCACGATGGTCGGTCAGCTCTATGGGCTTCATGATCCACGCCGCGACAGTGGCTTTACGATTTATTACATGGGAATCAATCTCGGCGCGCTCATCGGCCCGCTCATCTGCGGCTATCTGGCCCACAGCAGCTACTTCGGGTGGTCCTACGGTTTCGGGGCGGCCGGGGTCGGGATGCTGACCGGGCTTGCGGTTTATCTCGGCGGCAGAAAACGCTTTCTAGGAGACATCGGTATAACGAATGCGGCGTGCACGCCGGATGCTCAAGCATATCTGGCATTAAGCCGCGAGGAAAAAGAGCGGATCGCGGCGATGTTGGTGCTGGCGTTCTTCGTAATGTTTTTTTGGCTGGCGTTCGAGCAAGCGGGTTCCTCCATGACGGTATTTGCTGAGCGCAGCACGGATCGCACCACGCCTGGGTGGTTACGCTGGTTGCTGACAGATGATCAATTTCCGGCGGCTTGGTTTCAAGCGGTCAATCCCGCCTTCATCCTATTGCTCGCTCCCTTTTTTTCCATGCTCTGGCTGCGCCTCGGATCGGCGGGTTTGGAGCCGCGAACCCCGGTGAAAATGGCATCGGGATTGATGCTCCTTGGGAGCGGTTTCTTGGTCTTGGTGTTCGCCGCGGCGCTCAGCGATCACGGTATGCAAGTAAGCCCGCTGTGGTTGACTGCGGCCTATTTCTTACATACCTGCGGCGAGCTATGCCTCTCTCCGGTGGGTCTCGCACTAGTCACGCGCATCGCACCGCTCAAGTATGCCTCGATGTTGATGGGGGTTTGGTTCTTGGCCAACTTCGCAGCCAATCTCGCGGCCGGGTATTTCGCGGGCATGCTCGATGCTTTTCGCGAGGGCCGAGTCGTGACTATCCTAGGCGGCCAGGCGGACTTTTTCCTTATCCTGGTCGTAAGCTCCTGCGCCGCTGCAATACTTCTGTGGCTGATCACGCCCTGGCTTAACCGCCTCATGCACGGCCGCGACCAGCGTAACGTATCTGGGCCATCGGCTTAAGCCATCTTCCCATTTCGTGAATTTGTCACAGAACTTTTGTGACAAATTACCACGATTTTTACACGCATGATTCGGTATTCTACGAATCAATTCGTTATCCACTCAACCGCGGTAAACGCGGTTGCCTCCTCCCCCGCCGCGACATGCGGCTCATTTGGCACAGGGATGTGCCACTTTTTTCAAGCGACCCCCCTGCCCCGCGGCGCGCGTGTAAAGCCTATGGTGCTCACCAGATCTTTAATGCATACTGCGGGCGGCCTTCGCATGAATCGACAGCCGTTTTCGGATGGACCTTTGCTTCTTGCCACCTTCACATCGCTATGAGCAATCTGCATGAAAAGATCCGCGGCAGCCCATGGCTCGCTGCCCTGCTCATGGTCCCGGCCTTTGTCATCGCGATTCTCTTCGCGGGTTTTTTCTTCGCGCTTTTTGTTAGCGCTTTTTTAGTTCTGGGGGCAACCCTCGGATTGCGCTTTTGGTGGATCAAACGCCGCATGAAAAAATCCGGTGGCCCAGGGATCATCGATGGCGAATTCATCGTCCTCGATAAACGAATCACCATTGTCAAGGGCGAGCATGCTGGAGATCATGGCGCCGCAGATGACTGAAACCTTGTGCTCCGGTCTAGGACGCGGCGATTTATTGATCGGCATGAGCGATCGCGAATCGGTCGCAGCGCACCAGTGCCCGCAGCCCGAGCAAGGCGGGAAAGGGATGGGTTACGAGATAGGTCGGCAGGGTTTCTAAGTAATGCCGATAGCGTCCTTTATCGACAAAGCGCTCGCGAAAACGCGATCCCGCCAGCGCCTGGGCGATTCGCGGCAAGATCCCTCCTGCCAAATAAATCCCGCCCCGGGCGCCCAAGGTCAGGGCGAGATCACCTGCCACGGTGCCGAGAAAGCAGAAGAACATCTCCACGGCTTGCGTGGCGTAGCGGTCCTCTCCGCGTAGGGCTCTAGCCGTGATATCCGCCGGGGTCGGCTTCGAGGTCGCATCACCGGCGAGCGCCGCGAGAGCATGATAGATCTCCACCAACCCGGGTCCAGACACAGCGCGCTCCGCGGACACGTGCCCGAAGCGGGTCCTCAGCCGATCGAGCACTGCCGCTTCGGTGTCGTTCATCGGCGCTAAGGTAACGTGCCCGCCTTCGCTTGCAAGTGGCACCCACTTCGAGCGATAGGGGATGATCCCGGACACCCCGAGGCCGGTGCCCGGCCCGATCACGCCCATTGGTGTGTTCGCTTGCGGTTCCCCCGCACCGATCTGAAGGCGATGCGAAGCTTCGAGCCGCGGCAGCGAATGGGCAATGGCGGTAAAGTCATTGACCACCTCGATGTGCTCCCAGCCGAGGGCCTCCTTGATCGCCTGGATAGAAAAGGACCAACTCCGATTGACCATGCGCACGCGATCCCCCACAATGGGCGCGGCGACTGCCAGCGCACCGGCACGGATAGAGGGCTGCGTCCCCTCCTCGTCCAGATAGCTATGCAGGGCCGAGACCAGGTCCGGCAGCGCGTCATTCGACAGGACCCGGATCGTCGTGATTTCGTCGCGGTCGTCGAGGATGCCGATCCGGGTTCGTGATCCGCCGATGTCAGCCAATAACCACGGGCGCACAGTTTTCATCCTAAGGAGCGACGGTAGGCTGGAGAAAGTATTTCACAACAGCATCGCCACGTATAATACGCCCTTGACCAACAGGTGAAATCACGGGCGGCCATGATCCCGAACCGCGGCGCGTTTTTACTCATCTCCCTGCTCTGCGGAGGGTCGCTGGCGTTTGGGATTTATCTCGAGATCGTTCAAGGACTCGAACCTTGTCCCTTGTGCATGATTCAACGGCTGTTCTTCGCGAGCGCGGGTTGCTTGGGCATCCTCGCCGCCGTGCATGGTCCGGCGCACACCGGAAGCCGCGTCTACAGCGCCCTCATCGGCTTCTCCGCGCTCGCCGGAGGCAGCGTCGCCGGGCGGCAGGTGTGGTTACAACACCTGCCGCCGGATCAGGTACCGCAATGCGGCCCGGGCTTCAGTTATTTGATGGATACTTTCCCCATGCTCGAAGCCCTCGCCAAGATCTTGCGCGGCAGCGGGGAATGCGCGGAGATCGGTTGGAGTTTCTTGAGTCTCTCGATCGCGGAGTGGGCGCTGGTATTATTTGTCGTGCTCCTCGGGATTTGCATCGTTCAGATCGCGCGACCCCCGAGGATAAGCGGCTAAGCTTGCGTCTATTCCCCGCTTTGCAGAAGCAATCCGCGCGCGCGGGCGACTTCGAACGCCCGCAGGAACACAATCGCAGCTAATACAATATAGAGCACATTCAATTCCGCCGCGGCGGCGAATCGATCCATATCGAAGCGTTGCTCGAACATCACCGTCCGCATCCCCTCGAATACATGGCTGCTGGGCAAACACCACGCCACCTGTTGCAGCCAGGCGGGTAAGGTGGCGATCGGGTAATAGATCCCGCTGATCGGGGCGATGGCAAATATCGAGGCCCAGGCGAGCGATTCCACGCCCAAGCCATAACGCAGCAAGAGCGCGCAGATCAAAAGTCCGATGGCCCAGCCGAAAATCAGCAAGTTGGCGAAGAACGCGATGAGCGGCATACCCATCGCAAAAATAGAGTACTGATAGAGCGGGATCGCGAGGAGCGCCGCCGTTCCCACCCCGATACAGGTGCGCACGAGGCTGATGCTGATCAACGCCAGCACCAGCTCGTAGGGACGCAGCGGACTCGCGAACAGCTGACCGAGGTTGCGTGCGAACATCTCCTCCATGAACACGACCGAAACCCCAAGCTGTGCCCGAAACAGCACGTCCCAGAGCAGCACGGCCGCAATCAAGACTCCCGCGGCCCGCGCTATCCAGGAACTATTGGTGACAAAAAATCGCGTGACCAACCCCCACATGATCATCTGCACGGTGGGCCAATACGCTTGTTCGAGGATCCGTGGCCACGATCCGCGCAGAAGATACAGGTAACGCAGGATCATTGCCCCGATCCGGCGCGTCGAGAAAACCTGTTCCGGAACCGCAATCATCGCACGCTGTACCGTACCTGCCTGACCGCGGGATCCCCGTTGCGGACGATTTGCAAGAAGACCTCTTCCATCGTCGTGCGCCCATATTTTGCGATCAGATGCATCGGCTCCCCGCGATCGACGATCTTCCCCGATCGCATAATCAAGACCTGAGTGCAAATTCGCTCGACCTCCGTCATGTTGTGCGAGGCTAGAAGGATGGTCGCGCCGTTGCCGCGCTGATAGTGAACTAAATACCGACGGATGCGATCGGCGCTGTCCGGATCCAGGGAAGCCGTGGGCTCATCGAGTAACACGAGCTCGGGTCTATTTAGCAGGGCCTTGGCCAGCACCACGCGGGTCTTCTGACCAGCTGACAGCGTTCGGTACTCACGCCGCATTAAACCTTCGATGTCGAGATGCTGCCCAAGCTCCGTGACTCGCGCTTGGATATCACGTACCCCGTAGAGACGTGCGTACACTTCGAGGTTTTCAGCGACGGTCAGTCGTTGCGGTAGATCTACATAAGGCGAGGAAAAGTTCATGCGCGCCAATACGCTATAGCGATCGGTCCGCAGATCCCTCCCCAAGACGCGGATCACGCCCGCCGTCGGGGTGACCAAACCGAGAAGCATGGCCAGGGTCGTCGTCTTACCCGCCCCGTTCGCGCCGAGTAGCGCACAGATGGATCCACGATCGATCCCGAAGCTGATACTCTCCACGGCTACGACGGCGCCAAAGCGTTTCGATAGGCCCTCGACCGCTACCACAGGATCGGGCATGCGGCTCGGGCTATGCGTGCGGGAAACGCCCGGACATGGAGCGCATGAGCTTTCCCAGCCCACCTTTTTTCGAAACCTGTTTCATCGCGCGTTGCATCTGGGTAAATTGCTTCAACAGGCGGTTCACATCCTGGATCTGGGTGCCGGACCCGGCGGCGATCCGGCGTTTATGCGAGGCCTTGATGTTGTCGGGATAGCGGCGTTCTT
>JBOIDM010000251.1:0-5657 GCA_050740575.1 Gammaproteobacteria bacterium | reverse complement strand
ATATAAGGTGGCAATGGGTGAAGGGCCACTCGGGGCACGTTGAGAACGAGCGGGTCGATCGCTTGGCGAATCGCGCGATCGTTCGGCTTTTAGCTGCTCGTGCAGGCAGTGATAGGAACGCGACGGCAGACTAATTCGATGCGCCAGGTCGTACTTGATACGGAAACCACGGGCCTCGAGCCGGGAGAGGGTCATCGGATCATCGAGATTGGCTGCGTGGATCTCGTCAATCGGCGCGTGAGCGAGCGCCGGTTTCATTATTATCTTTGTCCGGACCGGGACATCGATCCCGGCGCGGTGGAGGTGCACGGTATTACCCTGGCGCAACTCAAGGACAGTCCGCGCTTCGCGGATATCGCGAAGGAATTTCTAGACTTCATCCGGGGCGCCGAGCTTATCATCCACAACGCCGCCTTTGATGTCGGCTTTATCAATAGCGAGCTCCGGCGGCTCGGGTCAGAGTGGGGACGGATCGAGGATGTCTGTGCGGTGATCGACACCCTGGCCTTGGCGCGCGAGTTACATCCCGGCCAAAAGAATAGCTTGGACGCCTTGTGCAAGCGCTACCAGATCGATAACTCGGCGCGCATACAGCACGGTGCCTTGCTCGATGCCGAGATCCTCGCGGATGTTTATCTTGCGATTACCGGCGGGCAAGCCGATCTGCTGCTGGATAATTTCAGGCCGGCCGTCAGTAAGAAAATAGAATCGGTTCGCGCCGAAAAACGACCACCGCTACCCGTGCTCCTTCCTAGTGAGGGAGAGCGAAAGGAGCACCGCAGGCTTTTGGCCATTATCGATCGCGCGAGCGGTGGCCGGTGTCTGTGGCGGCGCGAGGAAGCCTGCGATGGGGCGGTGTCCTGCGGGCCGGCAACACAATAACGGAGGAGACCCGTGCCCTGTCATGCTTCGCGGTGGCAACCCGGGAATATTAGCAGCGAAGCATGCAGTCCCTCGATGCGTAATTTGACCGAGGATGAATTGAGCGAATACTTGGGGACCGAACCGTATCGCCGGACTTGTCCGGCAGTCGCCGGTTTAAAATCATAGGCATTGTGATTGCTTTCAACCGCTGAAGTCATTCGAATTAAGCAATATTCTGACGCTGCGCTAGTCAGCAATTAGGATACGTCTCATGCAAATATCCTGGTGGGCTTGGATCGTCGGTGGGATCGGGCTCATGTTGATCGAGCTTTTGGGACCGACGTTCTTTATCCTGTGGTTCGGAGTCGCGGCCGTGCTGGTGGGGATCGCGGCCGCCTATGTCGATCTCAGCCTCGCACAGCAGCTGTCGCTCTGGGGAGGTCTGTCCATCGGGATGGCCGTGCTTTGGTTCAAGCTGTTTCCAGCGCCGCATCGAACCCGGTCGGGTCTCTCAAAGGAGGCCGTTGTCGGGGAACGGGGCCTGATCGTCCAGGAAGTATCCGAGATGCAACGGGGCACGATCCGATTCCAAAAACCGATACTCGGATCGGAGACCTGGCCGGTGATCGCGGATGAGCGGATCGCTAGCGGAGAACGCGCCAAGATAGTGGACGTGGTGGGGCAAACACTCAAGGTCGAAAGGCTTTAATAGCAGGGGGGGTCTTCCGTGGAATTTACACTGATTGCATTTGCGGTATTCATCATTATTCTGGTCACGATCGCCAAAGCCGTGCGCACCATACCGCAAGGCGAAGAATGGGTGGTTGAACGGCTGGGAAAATTCAACACGACCTTGACGGCGGGATTGCGGTTTCTGGTCCCGTACATCGATCGGGTGGCCTACCGGGTGCCCACGAAGGATCTCATTCTCGATATACCCGAGCAAGAGGTAATCACGCGCGACAATGTCGTCATCATTACCAATGCGATCGCTTTCGTGAAAGTGACCGACACCGTCAAGGCCGTCTACGGCATTACGGACTTTCGCTCCGGGGTTTCGAATATTACCCAAACCACGTTGCGGGCGATCATCGGTGAAATGGAGCTCGATAATGCGCTGTCCTCGCGTGATCAGATCAAGGTGCGACTGAAGGAGTCGATTTCCGATGATGTGGCCGACTGGGGGCTGACGGTGAAATCCGTTGAAATCCAGGACATCAAACCGTCGGCCTCGATGCAAACGTCGATGGAAAAACAGGCCGCCGCCGAGCGGGAACGAAAAGCAGCCGTTATCAGGGCGGAAGGGGAGAAACAGGCGGCCATACTACAGGCGGAGGCGCGCTTGGAGGCAGCGAAGCGCGACGCCGCGGCGCAAGTTACTCTCGCCAGCGGTGCGTCGGAAGCGATTAAAAAAGTGACCGATGCGATCTCCGATCGCGATTTGCCGGCCTATTACCTCTTGGGCGAACGCTATATAACGGCGATCAGGGATCTGGCGGCGTCACCGGGCAGTAAAACCGTTCTTCTGCCCGCAGACCTTATTCAGGCCATACAAGGTCTCATGGGACGAAGCCGACCGTAACGGCGCCATTACCGATTTCGACGGCTCGTCATGGCCGGCACTTGAACCCATGGCTTGACTTGCGTATAGTGCCCACCCGCCGCCCTATTGATGATGCAATACGCCCCTCGGTGGGCAATAACGCGGTAAGGAACCCGGCGGTCTCCCCCTCACCACAGCGGTAGCTGCCCATACAGTGTCTCCAAGCTTCGGTACCAGCGTCTCCGGGCGCGGCTTCCGCGGATCCCCTGTGACTCGGTTCAGGTACTAGGCTTACGTTTCCGCCGGTGGTCGGTGGATGAGGATTATGCTTTGTCATTTCAAGAATTAGATCTAGATTCTTTGCTTCTACGCGCTATCGAAGCCAGTGGCTTTCGCTCGCCCACCGAGGTGCAGCGCCAGGTTATCCCGCTCGCCCTGGAAGGGCGTGACGTCATGGCTTCGGCGCAGACCGGCACGGGCAAGACAGCCGCCTTCGTCTTGCCCGCCCTGCAGCGCTTGCTGACCCCATCCAAGGCGCGCGGCCGCGGCCCGCGGGTGTTAGTGCTGACCCCCACGCGCGAGTTGGCTAACCAAATCAACGAATCCATCCGGCAGCTCGGCCGCTTCACGCGCTGCTCGGTCGGGACCATCGTGGGCGGCGTCGCCTATCCGCCTCAGCAACAGCTGCTCGGCAGGCCCCTGGATGTCCTCGTGGCCACGCCGGGGCGATTGCTGGATCATATGGAGCGGGGCCGAGTCGACTTCTCACGGCTGGAGGTTTTGGTCCTCGACGAGGCCGATCGCATGCTGGACATGGGCTTTATCGAGGACGTCGAGCGCATCGCAGCGGCCACGCCGGCCGGGCGTCAGAGCTTGCTGTTCTCGGCCACCTTGGAAGGAGACATCCGGCGGATCGCGCAGCGCTTGTTACAAGACCCGGTCCGCGTCCAGATCGCCGGCATCAAGGAACGCCACAGCTTGATCGAGCAGCGGGTCCACCGCTTCGATGATACGAGACACAAGCACGCCCTTCTCGATCACCTGCTACAGGATACGAGGGTCTACCAGGCCATCATATTCACCGCGACTAAACGCGGGGCCGAAGACCTGGCCGGGACCCTCGAAGCGGATGGACACGCGGCGGCTGCCCTGCATGGGGACATGCGGCAAAGCGCCCGCAATCGCACCGTGGAACGCCTGCGTAGGGGTAAGTTGCGGGTCCTCGTCGCGACCGACGTGGCTGCCCGCGGGCTCGACATCAAAGATATCAGCCATGTGATTAACTTCGACCTTCCCATGGTTGCACAGGACTATATCCATCGGATCGGGCGTACCGGCCGCGCCGGTGTTACTGGCACCGCCATCTCGTTGGTGGGGCCGGGAGATGGTATTAAGCTCGGGCGCATCGAGCGGCTGACTGGCCAGTCACTGGATCGGCAGGTGATCCCGGGGCTCGAGCCCACCCACCCCGAACCGGGAACACGTAAGCCGAAGTCACTGCATCGGGGTCAGGGCAGTCCGCGCGGACGCGCCGGTTCCGATGCCACTAGCAAGCACCGGCCACGGCCACACGGCAAGAATGTCGGCTACCGGCCGAGCCGGCCCGGACGTACCTCGGGGAGGCCGAGCGGGATGCGAGGCTAAACAAGCGGGGGCTCGGGCTGCGGGCCTCGTTGCGATAGTCATCACGGCGGCGGTAGGCCAGCCAGCGTGCTGGGGCCGAGCGCCCTTCCGCAGGCTTAGATTGTATGCCGGATGCCGGTGTCCGCCGCGATTAAGGTGGATTTTTTAAGCCTGCCTTAATTTGACATACCCTAGCCAGCGGCAATTCCGTCATCGGAACCATGAGCGTCAAGCGACTCGCCATCGATACCTCGACCGAAGCCGACGGCGCGCTGGCGCGCTTTTTCGCGGCGCTGATCACCCGGCGCTGGTGGGTGATTGCCTGCTATGCGCTGCTGCTTCCGCCGAGTGTTTTCTACGCCGCCAAGGTCGGGCAGGACAACTCGATCGACAGGCTGATCGTCCCGACCGATCCCGACTACGTGGCCACGCGCGCCTTCGAGCAGGTGTTCGGCGGCGGCGAGTACGCGCTGCTGCTGATCGAGGCGCCGGACCCGCTCGCGCCCGAGGTGATCACCAAGCTCGACGCGCTCGAACGCGCCATCCGGACCAACCCGCGCGTGACCACCAACTCGGTGCTGTCGGTGTACCGGCGCGCCAAGGCCGGCTTCGAGCCCACCCCCGAGAGCCTCACCGCCTTCCGGCAATTCGCTACCGGCACCGATCAGTTCCGCCGCCAGGGCCTGCTCGGCCGCGGCTACATCGCGCTCGGACTGGTTTTCGAAGTGCGCGGCAGCGCCGACCGCCTGCTGCTGCTCGAGGAGATCGAGCAGGCGATCGCTGGGGTCGCGGCGCGCCTCGGTCCCATCGCCGGCCTGCACCGGCTTGGCCAACCCTATGTCAACGTGTATCTCGACGAGACGCAGCGCTCCGCGCCCATCTACTTCCTCATCTTCACCGCCTTCGTCATCGCCCTGAATATCGCCCTCTACCGCTCGGCGCGCACGCTAGTCGCATTTCTCATCACGCTTGGCGTCTGTCTCGCCGTCTCGGTCGGCTACGTTGGGCTCACCGGCGGCACCTTCACCATCGTCTCGCCGATGGTCCCGATGACCATTCTGGTGACCGCCACGGCCACGCTCGTCTACCTGCACTCGCGCTTCGTCGAGCGCCCACCGGAGTGGCCGATCGCCGCGCACCAGGTGTTCGCGGCTTGCAACAAGTTCGTCCCCTGCACGGCCTCGATGTTTGCCACCGCGGCCGGCTTCGCGGCGCTGGCGGTGTCGGAGATCCGCCCCATCCGCGAGATGGGCATCTGGGTCGCCGTCGGCGTCACCGTCTCCTGGGTGATCGTGTTCACGCTCTTCCCGGCCCTACAAGCGGCGCTGCGCACGCCGACGCGGCAGGAGCGGCGCACCGCGAGCTTCGGCTTTGACCGCCTGGCGGCGTGGCTGCCGCGCTTCAGTTACCGCTGGCGCTGGCCGCTCGTCGGCGCGGCGTTGGCCCTATCGGCCGCCGGCGCCGTGGCGCTCTTCGGCTTCCCGGGCGGGCTCGCGCCGATGCCGCTGCTTACCGACCCGGTCGAGCAGATGAATCACTCCTCGGCCCTCTACCGCGATATCAAACGCCTCGGTCCGATCACGCCCGGGCTCTCGGTCACCCACGTGTGGCTGCGCGGCGATCTCGG
>JBOIDM010000250.1:0-8457 GCA_050740575.1 Gammaproteobacteria bacterium | reverse complement strand
GCGAGGCTCAGCACGCCCGCGACGAAACAGTGGTTGTCATAGCCCATTTGACTCAAAACGCGCGTTGAGGCCGGCGACTCGCCTGCGGGCAGTTGATAACGCGGGATGATGACGCCGCCTTGCGGATCGCGGCCGAGCTTGAGCCAGACCAAGAGGTAATAGCCGAGAATCGCCGCGAGCCCCGCCATGGCGTAGAGCAAAGGCTGGTTATCACGCAAGGCGTAGGAGATCTCGTCGGCGCCGGCGGGTGGTGACACGAAACCCTTCGGCCAGGTCGCCACGATGGTGATCCCTTCACCGGGCGCGAGCCTACGCGTGGTCTCGAACACCGGTAGACCGTCCTGCATCTCTGCGGTGTACGCTTGGCCTTGCGCGCCCTCGGGTCCGGTGTAGGCCTCCAGATGGACCCGGTCCCCCGGCACGCCCGCGGGCAGATGTAGCTCCGCTCGCGCCTTATCGATGGCAAAGGTCCAGCCGTGGCCGGTCACATTCCAGTACAGCTCGTCGTGGTCAGCAAAAAATCCCAACTGTCGATCCGTACGGTAGGTGATCGCGTAACGGTATTCACCTGGACTCAGAAAGACATCCTCCCGGCCGACGTAAATCGCCACGCCGTTGTCGCGGCGCTCCAGGTGATACGGTTCATCCTTGCCGTCGCGGCGGACCGCGCGCAGCTCGAAGCCCACCGTGCTCCGCCGCCCCTGGCGGCCGGCATAGACGGTCGGGAACTCGCGAAAGATCCCGCGCTTGATATGTGTGCCCTCGGCCCGCACCAAGAGCGTCTCCGTGACCTCAAGCTGGCTGTCTTGAAGAATCCGGATACGGCTGTCGTAGGACAAGATGCGCTCATCGGCGTTTGCCAGCTGGGCGGGAAGCAAGAATGCCAGCGCCAAGATCAACTGCCGCATCATCGATCCTCCGGCGGCTGCGCCTCTTCGGGCCGGTCCAGCTCGAAGTACTCGGCCGGCCGGAATCCGAACCCACGCGCTACAATCATGTCGGGAACGCTGTCCACGCGGGTATTGAGGTTGTTCACGGCGCCGTTGTAATAGCGGCGCGCGTGCTGGATGTGGTCCTCGATTGCAGAGAGGTTACGCTGCAGATCCAGGAAGCCTTGGTTGGCCTTGACCTCGGGATAGGCTTCCGCGACTGCGATTAAGCGCCGCAGATCGTGGCCGAGCGCAGCTTCGGTGCCGCCCTTCCGGGCTGGCGTGCTGGCGGTCAACGCCTCGGTGCGCCCGGCCACCACCCGCTCCAGCACACCGCGCTCGTAACCCGCATACTGCTTGACAGTCTCGACCAGGTTGGGGATCAAGTCGTGGCGCCGCTTGAGCTGCACGTCGACATCGCTCCAGGCGGCGGCCACGCGATTGCGGTCGCGCACCAGCAGGTTGTAGATAACGATACCCCATAGGGCTAGAACGGCCGAGAGGATAACGGCAACAAGGCTCATGTCAGACGAATGACGGGATCACGAGGTTCGTCGCTAAAAAGCAGGATGCACGCCAGCGCCGCGGAAATACACCCGTCCTATTCCTGCGCTTGCGTCGGGCTTAGCAGTTTTTCCAGTGCGGCGGTAGGGTTCGGGCGAAATACGGGAGGGCTTCGATGCGCCCCATCCAGGCCGTGAGCTTGGGCCCGACGAGGGACCGGATCGCGAGGGCGGGATCCTTGAGATCGGCCCGCAGCGCCAGTGCTATCATCGGATAAAGCGTCAAATCAGCCGCGCTCAGCGCCCCGGCGAGATAATCGCCGCGGATCTCGCGCTCGAAATGCCCGAGCTCGGCCGCGAGTTTGCTACGGCCCTCCGCGATCACGGAGCGATCCCACTCCTCCTCGGCTTTGTGAAAAATCTCTCGCAGCATCCGCCCCATGGCCATGCCGAGATACCAGTCGGTCTCTTGGATGAGCCGGCGGACGAGGGCCCGCTCGCGTGCGTCGTCTGGGAACAATCGCCCCAGGCCGGCAAGGGGATGGCGTTCGTCGAGATATTCGAGAATGGCTACGGACTCATAAAGGACGAAACCGTCCTCCACCAGGACCGGCACCTTTTGCCTGGGATTGAGTTTCGTGAATGCCTCGGTCTTGAGATCCCCTGCCGAAAACGAGAGCATCCTGAGATCATAGGGGAGTTGTTTGTGTTCGAGGCCCAGCCAAACCCGCCAGGCGGGCGGTGAGCCGGAACCGCAATAAAACACCATGGACATAAGAGCCTCCCGAGCGTATCGAGCGCCAGCGTCAAACCGTTTGCCGATCGTGAACGAGCCACTCGCGGGTCATTAGGCGATTCTCTGTTAGTATTTTACCATGAACTTAAACGACCGAAGGATCCTGGTCACCGGCGCGCTCGGGCAGATCGGCTCGGAGCTTGTTCCCGCGTTGCGAGCGCGCTCGGATCCCGATCGGGTGGTGGCCTCGGATATCCGCATGCCGCGTCCGGACTCGCACCTCAGTGAAGGCCTTTTCGAGCATGTCGACTGCACCCAGCTGCGCCAGATCCAGTACCTCGTGAGCCGTCACGATATCGGGGCGATTTATCATCTGGCGGGGGTCCTGTCGGCCGTGGGGGAGGACTGGCCGCACGTGGCGTGGAATGTCAACATGGGTGGTCTTTATCGCATCCTGGAGGTCGCGCGGCAGAATCGATGTGCGTTATTCTTCCCGAGCTCCATCGGGGCGTTCGGCCCGACGACACCGCGAGAGCGCACCCCGCAGGACACGCTCCAGCGGCCGCAGACGATTTATGGGATCACGAAAGTCGCGGGCGAGCTTCTGTGCGATTACTACGCCCGGCGCTTCGGCGTCGATACGCGCGGCCTGCGGCTTCCGGGCATTATTTCCTACGTCGCCCCACCGGGCGGGGGCACCACCGACTATGCGGTGGAGATCTTCCATCATGCCATCCGTTATGGCCGCTACACCTGTTTTCTGCACGCCGATACACGTCTCGACATGATGTACATGCCCGATACGCTGCGGGCGATCATCGCGCTGATGGAGGCCGATCCGGCGCATTTGCAACACCGGAATGCCTTCAACATCACCGCCATGAGCATCACTCCCGCGGAGCTGGCGCAGGCCATTCGCCGCCATGTCCCGGAGTTCGTGATCGACTATGCGGTGGATCCCGTGCGCCAGGCCATCGCCGATTCTTGGCCGCGATCGCTAGACGACAGCGCCGCACGGGCGGAATGGGGGTGGGCGCCGGCCTATGACCTCGAGGCGATGACAGCCGACATGCTGGAGCGCCTGAGCGAGCAGCCGCCGAACGCAAGCTAGGCCCATAGGATTTGCCCATGCCGCTTGACCGCATCAAACACCGGCTCGCCCAAGAGATTGCACAGATCGACGCGAGCGGCGCCGCCAAACGGCGCGAGCCGGTCATTACCCAGGTTCTTCGCGCGCACGGCGCCCGCGGCCCGCGTTACCTGATTGCGGACGAGGGCGAGCGGCCGTTCATCCGCATGAATTCCAATGCCTACCTCGGCATGGCTTTGCGCGAGGAGGTGATCGCGGCCGAAGAGCAGGCAGTGCGCGCATTTGGCGCCGGGCCTGGAGCTGTACGGTTTATCAGCGGCACCTACGCGCCGCATGTGGAGCTTGAGCGGCGGCTCGCGACATTTCATGGGCGCGAGGCCGCGCTCGTGTTCAGCTCGGCCTATGCTACGGTCATGGGCGTCCTGCCGGCCTTGGTCACGCCGGACAGCGCGATCATCAGCGATGCGCTCAACCACAATTGCATCATCAACGCCGTGCGGCTCGCGCAACCCAAGGAGAAGCGCGTCTATGCGCATTTGGATAGGAGAGGGTTAGAAGACTGTCTTACGCAGGCGGCGGGGTGCGAGAGAGCCCTTGTGGTGACCGATGGGATCTTCAGCATGCGTGGCGATCACGCACCGCTGGCGGAAATCAAGAAGATTGCCGGGGGCTTCGATGGCCAGTTCAGGGAAGGCGTGCTCATGATCGTCGATGACTCGCACGGTGTGGGCGCGATCGGAGCGACGGGGCGAGGCACCGAGGAGCACACCGGCTCGGGTCCGGTAGATGTCCTGATCGCGACCCTCGGCAAGGCGTTGGGTGTGAACGGCGGTTACGTGGCCGGTGAGCGTGTGCTCATCGATTACCTGCGCGAGAGAGCGCCTACTTATATCTACTCGAACCCGATCACGCCGGGTGAGGCGGCCGCGGCCGTGAAGGCCTTGGATATCGTGGACAGCCCGGCGGGCCGGGAGCTGCTGGCTGGGTTGCGGCGATTGACGCTGCACTTCCGGCAAGCGCTGATAAACCTCGGCTACGAGACCCTCGCGGGCGAGCACCCGGTCGTGCCGCTGCTCTTGCGCGATACCGCGCGCACCCGGACGATGGTGCAGTATCTCAAGACCCAGGGGATCTTGGCCACTGGTCTTTCCCATCCCGTCGTCCCGCGAGGCGAGGAGGAGATCCGGTTCCAGATCTCGGCCGATCACACCGAGGCCGACATCGACGAGGTCCTCGCGGTCCTGGGCGCGTTCCCAGGGCGGGTTTGAAGGCGTGATTGGCGCTCGTCGAGGCGTCTGAATAAGGCGCCGTGCCCGCCGCGCTGTCGTTATATCTAGACCTGGTGCGGTTTGCCGCCGCTACTGTGGTGCTACTTTCCCATTTCGCCTACACGCGGATCTCGGGCGGCGAGTATTTGATCTTGCGGCGCTTCGGCGCCGATGCGGTCATCGTGTTCTTCGTCCTTTCGGGCTATGTCATCGCCTATGTTTCCGCGGAACGGGAACGCACGCCGGGCGAGTTTGCTATCAACCGCTGCGCCCGGCTGTATTCGGTGGTGCTTCCGGGCTTGATCGCCACGGTGATTCTCGACCAGATGGGCCGCGCCCTCGATCCTGTCCTGTACACGGGTTGGTGGTATAAGGACAGCGAGCCGCTTTGGCGTTTCCTCGCGAACCTGCTGTTCGTCAACGAGCTTTGGTTCAGCTCGGTCCGCCCGTTCAGCAATGGCCCCTACTGGTCGCTGGGTTATGAATTCTGGTACTACGCGCTCTACGGGGCGTGCTTTTATTACGGCGGACGCATCCGCGCCGTGCTTGCGGTGCTCATCGCGCTCATCGCCGGCCCGAAGATCCTGGTGCTTCTACCCGCCTGGCTCATCGGCGGATGGACGTACCGCTTCAATCGCAATAAGCAGATCTCCGTGCCCATCGGTTGGGGATTATTCCTATGTCCTATATTTTTATACAGTCTCATCAAGGTCTCCGAGATTGATATCGCGGCCCGCATGGCGACGATGGCGGTCATCGGGCCGGAATTCGTGACTTCGAAGCTGAAGAACTCCGAGGAGTTCCTGATGAACCATATCTATGCGGTTCTGGCGGCGCTCAACTTCATCGGGATGCGCGCCATTTGCCATTCCCTGGATCGGATCCCGCCCTGGATCGAACGTGCGATCCGCTATTGGGCGGGCCTCACCTTTTCCATCTATCTATTGCACTATCCCTTGCTGCATTTCTTTGCCGCCCTCTACGGCAGGGAGCGTTCCGAGCCGCTGACGCAGATCTTGATCCTCTCCTCGACCTTCGCGACGATCGTCTTCATCGGGCGATTCACCGAACGGAAAAAACACCTGCTGCGCCGGCTGCTCGCTAAGGTCGCCGGAGCATTATCGCCCAGGCTACATCCGCGGCTTGACGATTCGCCTTGACATCGTGGACACGAAAGTAACGCACACCGGCGGCGACGCCTAAAGCGGTCGTCGCGCAGGTGGCGCCGACCAACTCGCGCGGGGACTGCTCCGAGCACAGCGCGCCCATGAACCGCTTGCGGCTGGCGCCGAGCAACACGGCGTAGCCGGCAGCGGCGAGCGCGCCCAGATCGGCGAGCAGGGCGAGGTTATGGACTTTGGTCTTACCGAACCCGATCCCCGGATCGATGATGATGCGCTCGCGCTCGACCCCGGCCGTTTCGGCCAGACTAGCGCGCTCGATGAGAAACGCCCGCACCTCCCCGACCACATCTTGATATTGAGGATCCGTTTGCATCGTAAGCGGCCTGCCCTGCATGTGCATCAGCACCAAAGCAACCTTACTCCCGGCGGCCAACGCGAACATGCCGGGGTCATCACGGCCTGCGGATATATCGTTGATGATCGTGGCGCCGGCCTCCAGCGCCACGGCCGCCACCTCGGCGAGCGTCGTATCGATGCTGATCGCCACGTAATCAGGTAAGGCATGGCGCAATCGCCGGATCACCTCGCGCGTGCGCCGGATCTGCTCCGCCGCGGCGACGGGCTGCGCGCCCGGGCGCGTCGATTCGCCGCCAACATCGATAATATCCGCCCCTTCGGCGGCGATGCGGCAAGCATGGTGCACCGCAGAATCCGCATCGGCGTATACCCCGCCGTCGGAGAAGCTATCGGGCGTGAGGTTCAAGATCCCCACGATGGCCGGGCGTTCCCGGGGCGGGATCATGCGCGGTGGCCGGTTTTAGGGATCTTGCGGATCCTGAGCCGGTATAACACCGGCGACACCGCGATGTCCGAGAGAAAAAACAGTGTGACGATGATCGCCACATCGAGGGCGCTAAGCTCTAAGTAAGGGAGCGCTGCCAAGGCCGGAAACAGGGCTTCCGGGATCTGGTCAAGGCCGGTCACCGGGCTGCTCGATGCGGCCCCCATGCGCCGTTTGATGAAGCTCGAAAATAAATCACCGAGCATTGCCACCGCGGCGAAGCAAGCGCCGAAGCTGGCCGAGAGGCCCAGCAGCGGAGCCACCGCGGCGCCCATAAGGAGCGAGGCGAGGAGCCCACGTACGGTTTTCGTGCTGCCGAAAATAGGCGCGCCGTCGATGAATGTCTTGCCGCCATCGAGGGGCCGGTTAAAGCGCTCCCCGAGCAGTCCCCGCGCGATGATTGGTGCCGCGTTCGCGACCCCCAAGAGTATCAAAACCTGTAATATCACCATCGCCTTGTACGCACCCCTGGAAGGATGCGCCATATTACCTCAAACTTGGATCCGATTGGTGGGGCGGCCGGTTGGGTGACTTCCCGTAGCCGGCTTGAGGCGTAACGAGGGATTCATTATCCTGGCGGTATTCCTGGTAAACCACCAGGCGGGCGCCGTGCGGAATATAATCAAATAACATTAGCGGAGATTTGTTATGGAATCGAAACCACCTTCAACCGAGCGTACCATCATCAGCAAGTTCCTCTGGGGAATATTGATAATCTTCGGGGTCGGGGCGGTAACCATAATGATGCAAACTAGCGGACGGCAGCAGGCCACCGACTCCTTCATACTGACGACCAAGCACCTGAAGGAAAACGCCGCGGCGGAGTGTCCCGTCGCCGCGAGACAGTTCCTCAAATCAGATCTCGGTACCGCGGACTACATGACCAGCGACGGCACTACGAGTGTGACCTTGCAATGGAAGGGTCCCGCTGGCGGCGAATTCAGTAGCATCGACTGCACTTATATCCTGGATCGGGGCATCGTCAGTCTGGTGATAGACGGCAAGACCGTCGCTTCCAAATAAGCCCGCTCGGCGTGGCGCCGGTAACGCGAGCGTATCGGCGAGGCTTAGGCGGCCCGGTAGCTTCCCCGTCGCGCCCGGGCCCGGCGGCGAGAACGACCAACAATCAATGCAGCAAGAAAATCAGTTCTCGCTCCTGCGCGAGCGGCGTTTCGGCCCGTTCTTCTGGACCCAGTTCCTGGGGGCCTTCAACGACAACGTCTATAAGAACGCCCTCGTCATCATGCTCGCCTTTCAGGTGACTTCTCTCGGCACTCAAGATGCCAACGCTCTCATCAATCTCAGCGCCGCTATTTTCATTCTGCCCTTTTTCTTGTTTTCGGCGACCAGCGGACAGATCGCGGACAAATACGAAAAATCCCGCCTCATTCGCTATACGGTTTTGCTCGAGCTTGGCCTCATGATCCTGGGTTCGGCCGGATTCTATCTCGGTAGCCTGAGCTTGCTGATGTTCACCTTGTTCCTGGCCGGGGTTCAGTCGGCACTTTTCGGCCCGGTCAAGTATGCTTATTTGCCTCAACACTTGAAGCCCGAAGAGCTTGTGGGCGGCAACGGCCTGGTGGAGATGGGTACCTTCGTCGCGATTCTGCTCGGCACCGTGCTCGGCGGGATACTCATCGGCGTAACGAGCTGGGGCAAGGCCCTGGTATCGATCAGCACCGTGACTACGGCCCTTCTAGCCTACGGTGTCAGCCGCCGCATCCCGGTGACACCCGCACCGGATCCCGAGCTCACCATTTGCTGGAACCCGGTGACGGCCACGCGCGATACTTTGCGCTTCGCACGCCACAATCGAACAGTGTTGTTATCTATCCTCGGGATCTCGTGGTTTTGGTTTTATGGAGCAACATTTCTGTCGCAGTTTCCGAATTTCGCCAAAGAGGTCCTCGGCGGGGATGAGTCTGTCATCACCTTGCTGCTTGCGCTTTTTTCGATCGGGATCGGG
>JBOIDM010000249.1:0-3298 GCA_050740575.1 Gammaproteobacteria bacterium | reverse complement strand
GACCTCGGCACCCGCTTGCTCAAGCGCTCCTAAGAGCTTCTTGCGTGCCTTGTAGAGGTCGTCACTCACCTCCGCGAGGAAGACCTTTGGTCGCTTGGCGGGCGGCTCGGTAGGATCACGAGGTGGTACCAGGCCGCTGCTAGGCTCGATCGGTGCGGAGCCGCGAAGCTGCTCCAAGGCATGGCTGAGTTTTCCGGCAAGGTCCGACAGTTCGTCCCAGTACACTTGGTCGGTCGGTTGGGGACTGGGCTCGCCTGCAATCCGCGGCTCTTTTCCCTTACCGCGCTCCTCCCAGAAGCGGAAGCCAAGCAGATCGCGGATCTCCTCGGGGCAGGATTCGAGATCAACGCGGTCCCGGTGCACCACGAATACGCTGTTACTTTGGCGGTTTTTCGACGTGACCAGATCGTAAAACGCGTTCTTTTCGCGCTGGCACCACGGTGACGTCAGATAACCCGGCGATAGGACCAAGACTAAGGTCGCCGATCCCTTGAGGGCATCGAGAATTTCCGGTGTCAGCGGAGCGTTTTGGGCCAGTAGCCGATCGTCCCAGAGTTTAAACAGGTCGGTACGACCAATCTTTTGTGCAAGCTTCGTGGATAGATTATCGATAAAGGTCTCGACCCAGCCCTTTGAGATGCCCGACAATGGGATATTGTCCACATGGGCATAACTCACGAAGATATCGTTCTTGTACCCTGGGACATAGGCCATGCAGTGGTTCCTCTCTAAGCGGACAATGCCCGCACTGGATTCTTGGCGCCTACCGGCGGTTCTCGCGGGTTTCACGCTCACAATAGCATGAGCTCAAAGAGAATAGGCGCCCGTCGTAGTGGTCGCGCCGTGCATCCTCGGCGTCCGGCCAGCCTAATGCGGCGGCCCATGTCCACATGTGGGTCGAGCGGCGTTTAGTATCTATCAGCCGTGGCGAATAGCGCCGCGCTAAACATGTTGGAGGTCAATGGATAAGGGCGATTAGCGGTCACCGAGAGGCTATACGTCGCCGGCTGGATACGAGGCGGCAGCGTCACTATGACCTGGTTCGGAGAAAAGCTTTCGACATTCAAGACGCGATCGCCCAATCTTACCGTCGGTAGCACGGTACCGAAATTATGGCCGGAAATGACCATCGTGTGCTCCTTGGAGTCCACCATGGCACTGAGTATCACGGGGGTTTGCGCGGCTCTTGCCGAACCCGGCCCAGCGGCGTTAGCGATATAACCAAATGACGTCAGCCCAACGAGAGCTAAAAGTGCTTTTGTAGTTAAATTAAGCATGTTCTCCACCTCTGGCGTTTACGAACCATTGTTTATAGAGTTGCAGCAAAGGATGGATCGGTGTATCCGTATTGTCGTGCCGGCCACGCCTACCCCTTCCACCACGGCGCCCGACGATCTCTTACCCTTCCCGTCCCTGAGCGCATTGCGGTAAGATCACGCCAGGCACCTAGCACCTAGAATATCCGGTGCGGCGTAATACTTCTGTGACTTTTTTTACAAAAGATATGAAATAGTTACGGAGCGCCGTCAAACGGCTTTTCGTCAGAAGCGCTGTTTCCAAACGCCCGGGAAGCGGGATGCGCTAGGTGCGCGCGGGGCGCCACAGCCGGTACACCGGCAACCCGGCCAAGACCAAGAGCAGACCGAGCCCCGCGTTGAGACGGGTCTTCTCAGCGAACAGCAAGACCAGACAGATGCAACCCGCGACGCCGATATATACCGCCGGTAGGACGGGGTAGCCGAAAGCGCGGACCGCACGCTCGGCGTCGGCGCAGCGTCGGCGCAGCACGAACACCCCGGCGATGGTGAGCATATAGAAGAGCAAGACCACGAATACGATGTAGTCGAGCAGATTGCTGTATAAATTGCTGTATTGACCGCTCACGCTGTCATAGGTGCGCGGCAGGGTAAGCACCGCGCACCAGACGCCTTGTATGATCAATGCGATCCCGGGGACACGATACCTGTTCAAGTTGCCGATGCTTTTGAAAAACAAGCCATCGCGGGCCATTGAGTAATACACGCGCGCCCCGGCCAGGATCAACCCGTTGTTGCATCCGAAGCAGGAAATCATGATGGCGATGGCCATAATCGTCTGCGCATGTTCTCCGAGGATCACCTCGGCCGCGGCGACGCCAACGCGATCCTCGGCGGCATGCTGGATCGCCTCCAGAGGCAGCGTAGCGAGATAGACCATGTTGGCCAGCAGGTAGAGCAAAATCACCAGGGCTACACCGAAGGCCATGCTGAGCGGTACGTTGCGTTCGGGGTTTTTGACCTCACCCGCCGCGAAGGTGATGTTGTTCCAAGCATCCGCGGCGAAGAGAGCGCCGACCATGGCGGTCGCGATGACGGGAATCAATGCCACGGAGCCGATGGGTTCGCCGTTCGCGATCGGCGTCCAGAAATCGGCGGCATACAGGGCGGCTTCGGGACGCTGCCCCACCAGGAAACCCAAACCGATCAAGCCGGCGAGGGCTCCGATCTTGGCGAGCGTGAAGAGAAGCTGGATCCACTTAGCGGTTCGCAGGCCGGTGAGATTGGTCCAGGTGAGCAACAGAACCGAAAGGATCGCCACCAGTTGTTGGGTCGAGAGCGACAAGGAAAGATCGCCGACGCCGGGAAGCGCGAGCAGGCCCCCGTCGAAGACCAGGTGATGCGCGGAGATCGCGGGCCACAAGACGCCGAGGAAGCGGGAAAAGGCGATGGCGACGGCCGCAATGGTGCCGGTTTGAATCACGAGGAATAAGGCCCAGCCATACAGGAAGGCCCACTTCGGTCCGAACGCTTCCCGCAGATACACATATTGCCCACCGGCCTGGGGCAGCATCGCGGCCAGCTCGCCGTAGCTCAAGGCCGCGATCAGCGTTAATGCTCCGGTGATGATCCAAACCAGCAGCAGCCATCCCGGCGATCCCACCTGGCGCGCGATGTCGGCCGAGACGATGAAGATCCCCGATCCGATCATCGAGCCCGCGACGATCATGGTCGAGTCGAGCAGACCCAAACCGCGGATGAATTTTTCTTCTTGTGGTGCCGAGACCATATTCATACCTCTACCCGTTGCCGTGCGTGCCGTGGTGCGTTAAGGAACGTCGCGAACTTCTCGGGCGCCACCGGCGGACTGAAGAGGTAGCCCTGAAATTCTCGACAGCCGTATCTCGAGAGCAGCGTGCGTTGCGCCTCGGTTTCCACGCCTTCGGCGACGACGCGCAATCGCAGGCTCCTGGCCATGGCGATGATCGCCCGGACCAGAGCCGCATCGCTCTGGTCCGTTTCCAGATCGCGCACAAAGGACT
>JBOIDM010000248.1:0-3859 GCA_050740575.1 Gammaproteobacteria bacterium | reverse complement strand
TGGGTGGTGTACTTCTGCGAATACAACGGCTCGCTACCGCCTGCTCCGAGGGGTGAAACGGATCAGCTGAACGATGCAAATATCGCCTACCGCCGAGATCTGCTTATAGAGCATTCCCATCTGCTTGCGGATGGCTACTGGACGATGACGATGCACCCGGTTCTCCTTGCGAAGGGAACCAAGTTCCTGTCCGTGCCGGAGATGGTGGTGTACCACCGGGGACCTTTCAATTTCGGTTACTACGTATGGCAGCGTTATTTGTTCAGTAGAGCCTACGCCGGCGTCCGGGCACAGGCGCAATCTACCCTCAGACGCTTGGCTTATTTGGTCGGGGCACCACTCATTCCCGTGATGTTGCTTGGACGCATGGCACTCAAGGTTTACCAGAAGCGTTACCGATCACGGCAGTTCATACGGACGCTGCCGCTGATCATTCCTGCGCTCATCGTTCTCGTGGCGGGGGAATGGGTGGGCTACCTTCTCGGACCCGGAGACGCCCTGGCAAAGGTCGAGTAGGAGTTATGAGTATGAGCTCATCACAGCATCCGATACTGTCGGTGGTGGTGGTCATCGTCGGCGATACGTTGGAACCGCGGGCTGATGTAAACCATCTCGCCGGATGTCTGGATGCACTGTCCCGCCAAATCGATGCTCCTCCTATGGAGATCATCGTTCCGTACCATCAGTACGTGGATGGGATCGAAGACCTGACTAGGCGCTTCCCGCACGCGAGCTTCATCGCGATCAGCGGTTTGGAAATATCACCCGGCAGCCGTGAACATCACGATATACTTCGGTCTCGGGGGATGTTAGCGGCACACGGCGAGGTGATCGCGCTTTTGGAAGACCAGGGTAGGCCGAACGAGAGGTGGTGCGCTAATACTGTCGCGGCTCACCGGAGCGGCTACGCCGCCATTGGAGGTGCAATCGAGAACGACATCGATCGCCCGCTGAACTGGGCGGTATATTACTGTGATTTTGGCAAGTACCAGAATCCACTGCCGACAGGCGAGTCCACCTTCGCTTCCGATGCCAATGTCTCCTACAAGCGCTCCGCCCTCGAATCGATCCGAAGTACTTGGGAGAAGAGCTTCCGTGAGGTAGTGGTTAACGGAAAGCTTATGTCCCTGGGTGAGAAATTGGCGTTGCAATCCAATATTATCGTCTATCAACACCGAAGCGACTTGCGGCTAGGCTCCGCTTTGCGCGAACGCTACGTTTGGGGCCGTTCCTATGCCGCCACCCGCAGCGAGTTGCTGAGCAGCTCCAAGAGAATGACCTACGCTGCGCTTTCGCCCGTTTTGCCGGTGATCCTGATGCTCAGGATGGCCGATACCGCTTGGAAAAGGCGAAATCACTTTAGACAGTTTCTGGGTGCACTCCATTTTACCGCGATGCTCGTGGTGACTTGGAGCCTTGGAGAGTGTGTGGGATATCTGTGCGGCGTACGGCAGCACTCGCAAATTATTTCCTCTTGAAAGAACGGCCTGATTCTTGTGCAGGCCGCTTGCTTAATGAATTCCCGCGCCGGATAATTGAATTCGACCGCTGTCGTGGAAGGCCTCACGATGAATCCGGATTATATATCCACCAACCCATTCTCTTATGTGCCTAAAATCGGCCACGCGCCGGAGAAACCCGTTATTCACGTCAGGGAATTGTCAGTGGATGATCACCATCGTTTGCTAATGCATTTCCTCACGCTTGACGCCGGCGCCCGGCTGTTTCGTTTTGGCATGGTGTTCCCAGATGAACTGATTTGCACCTATGTGCAACAGCTGAATTTCGCCCGCGATACCCTCTTTGGCGTCTATGACAACGCGCTCAACCTGGCCGCTGTCGGACATCTCGCCTTTACGCCGCGCGAAGCCTCGCCTGCGCTCGCTTGGGCTACCAGCAAAGAGCGTGTCGCGGAGTTTGGTGTATCGGTATCCGAATCGGCGCGAGGCATGGGCATCGGCACCAGGCTTTTCGATCGCGCCGCCATACACTGCCGCAATGCCGACGTGGACACCTTGTACATGCATTTCCTGTCGTCCAATCAGAGCATGATGCATATTGCAAAAAAGGCCGGGATGGAAGTCCATCACGACCATGGTGAAGCAGAGGCCTATCTGAAACTACCGCCGGCCGACGCGGCCAGCGCATCGCAGGAAGTCATGGAGGAGCAAGTCGCCAGCCTTAATTACACGATAAAGCTCAAGGCACGACTCCTCAGGCTGACCGAAGCGGAGGCTAGGCACCGCGCTTTGGTGGAAACCACTCCAGCCATCACCTACATGGCGGATTTGACCGACCAAGTCAAGATGCATTATGTGAGCCCGCAGACCGAAAGCTTGCTCGGCTTCAGCGTGCAAGAATGGTTAACGGATCCCGAACGCTGGGTAAAGCAATTGCATCCTATGGACCGCGATCGCGTCCTGGACGCGTTTAATGACACGTTTGTCTCAGGGAGACCGTTCAAGATGGAATACCGTCTCGTGACCCGTGACGGCAGCTCAAGATGGTTTCAAGAGTATGGCGTGGTGATAAGCGATCCCATTCAGAAGAGGCGGTATATGTACGGGACCATGGTAGATATTACCGATCGCAAGGCGGCCGAAGCGTAGTTCCATGGCCGCAATTCTCGCGTTAACTATACACTCAGGTCATGCGGCTGGAGAAAGACACTATCCCGACGCTGCGACGATCAGGGTCAGCGCGTCTCTTCGGCACCTCCAGGAGTTCCGCCAGGCGATCTGGAGGACTCGCGGTATAAGCACCCTAAACAGCGCTGGAAGGTGTACCAAGCCGGATCACGGACCAGGATACGGGCAGCCTCATCGGCATTACCGCCCAATAGACTAAACGGCAGAGTCGCGATGTAGATACCGGCGCCGACCGCCGTGGCCGCGATCCCAAGTGGGCGCGCCACGAGGCCGTCAGCGGCCATGTAATCGGCTCTCGTCGATGGATTGGCGTAACCGGAGTGGAACCGCCGCCCATAATTGTATTGATAGGCGCCGCCACCCAGCTCGGCCACGTGGTCGGCCCGGGCCACCCGCGCCGTGGGGAAAGGCGCGGCCGCGCATGCTGCCGCGATCATATAGGGCCATAGACGAGATGAGAATGTGAGCATGTCAAACCTCCGCAGACAAAGGCCGGTCCGCTACGCTAGTATAGCGCAGATGAACCCTGGTGGCCCAAAGACCGCGTCTATAAAAAACGCTGTCGAGCCTGCCGTCCTCGCGAGGAACATATGACCCATGCTACCGGTATTTCAACTACGAATCCAACCCGTTGCGACGTGCTGGTCATCGGCGGCGGTCCCGCCGGTTCGGCGGTGTCCGCCCTTTTGGCCGAGCAAGGTTGGCGTGTGGAGGTGCTGGAGAAAGACCAGCACCCGCGCTTCCACATCGGTGAATCCCTGCTACCCCAGACCCTGCCCATGCTGGAGCGCCTCGGCGTCTTGGCTGAGGTAGAAAAGATCGGCCTCCGAAAATACGGGGCCGAGCTCGTATCCCATGACCGCTCGCGCACGCTCTATTTTGGCCGGGCCCTGGGCGGCGCGCAGCCGTATGCCTATCAAGTGCGGCGCGCGGATTTCGATCGCATCCTGTTCGAAAATTGTGCCGCCAAGGGGGCGCGGACCCATACCGGCGTCCAGGCGCGGCAGGTGGAATTCCGTCCCGGACGGACCTCGCTCGTCCATGCGCAGGGTGGGCAAGCACAGACTAGAACCTGGGAGGCGCGCTTCGTCGTGGACGCGACCGGCCGTGACACCTTCCTCTCCGGCCAGTTAGGCGGCAAGCGGCGCAACCGGTGCCATAACAGTGCGGCGATCTTCAGCCACTTCGAGGGGGTGCGCCGGCTTGACGGT
>JBOIDM010000247.1:0-7191 GCA_050740575.1 Gammaproteobacteria bacterium | reverse complement strand
GTCGCCAGCGGTACTGGCCGCGATGAGGGCGTTAGCGCCGTTGCATTAAACCGGCGACAAGGGGAGGGATCCCGTACTGCGTTTTTTAACAATGCTGACGGGTAAAGGTTTATGGTACACAAACTGGAGAAGATACCAGCCAAGGCGCTGTTGGTCATAATTGCCCTGGCGAGTGGAGGCTGCGCGACATTGCTCCCGAAGACGGCTTCGGAAAGCGGCGCCGAAGGGGACACCAAGAAGGCAGAGCTTGCGATGCTCCGGGGCAATCAGGCCTTACAGCGGGGAAACGTTGACCAGGGCTTGCTCGAATACGTGCGAGCCCTGAGGTGGGACCCCGAAAAATTTGAAGCCCATTACATGATCGGAAATATCCATAGTTATAAAGGAAATGCCGCGTTAGCTGAGAAAGCCTACCGCCGGGCCTTGGATCTGTCCGAAGGGCATGCCGGGGCCGCGGAAGGGCTCGGATTGGCGCTGCTGCGTCAGAAAAAATACGACGAAGCGGATGCTTCCTTGAAAAAGGCAGTGGCGGCCGACGCGAAACGGTGGCGTGCGCACAATGGCCTGGGCGTGATCTCCGACATGCGCCGCGACTACGCCGACGCCGAGACGCATTATCTCGCCGCGCTTGACGCGCAGCCGGGACTGCCGATGCTGCTCACGAACCTGGGATATTCCAAGTACGCCGCAGGGGACTGGAGCACGGCGCAGTTTTATTTCGAGCGCGCGCTCGCCCAGGACCCGAACCATCAGAAGGCCTGGTCGAATCTGGGGCTCTTGTTCGTCCGGCGCGGAGACTTTGGGAAGGCGATGGACGCATTCACGAAAATCATGCCCGAAGCCCAGGCTTCGAACAATGTCGGGTACCTGTGCATGATGGACGGCAAATATCAGCTCGCGGAACAGTATTTCGTGGAAGCGATCAGACAATCTCCCTCATACAACGAGGCCGCGTATCGGAACCTCGACAAGGTCCGTGCGCTGGCGGAGACCAATGCGGGGCCCGAGACCGCTGGACCCATGGAATGTAAGTAGTTCGACCCGCAAGGTTTTCAGGAACGTAATTTTGTTAGGGATAACGCTATGGATATGAATAATGTGTTTGCGGCAATGAGGATGTTGCTTGTCAATGGAACCGCAGCGGCCTTATGGGGTCTGTTCGCATTCACGCACTACGCCAGGTATCAGGAGATCGGTAAGTTTTACTTGTTGCTGATGGTGTTTGCCGAGAGTTGGTTGGCCCTGATGTTTCTCATTCGAAAGGATCAAATGAGCAAGTCCACCAGCCCCCTCGAATGGGCCGCCGCCGCCGGAGGAACCTTTGTGCCTTTACTGCTGCGGCCTTCGATGCAAAGCCTGGCGCCGGACCTCGGAAGCATTGTGGTCGCTTTGGGGGTCTGTATTCAGATTGCGGGCGCGTTATCCTTAAATAGAAGCTTCGGTATCGTGCCTGCAAACCGTGGCGTGAAGACAAGCGGCATCTATCGTGTGATACGCCATCCGCTTTACGCGAGCTATTTAGTGACCTTCAGCGGGTATTTCCTGGCCAACACGTCTGTATACAACTTCTGGATATTCGTTGCTTGGCTGATCTTCATGCTCTTACGTATATTCTTCGAAGAGCGTCACCTCCTTCGGGATGCGGGATATCAAAGCTACGTTTGTTCAGTGCGCTGGAGACTCGTACCTTACATCTTTTAGTCCACGGAGACTTGCGAGCGGTCTGGCCCGGCCGCTGCGCGCAGTTGCTGGTCCCACGAGCTTCCCGGTCGATGCCGGGCTGTGGGAGTGTCACGGAATAACACAGCCCCTCCTTCAGTCATACGTATAGTCGCCAAACGAGCGTACAAATGTATAGTTGAAGGGTGTCACAATGAAAGCGTGCGCCGATTTTGCGAAAGCATCGTGCTGAGGCGCGATGCTCGCCAAAGCAGTCAAGCGGCTCGTTCCCAGAAATAATGCCGTGCCGATAAAAGTCCCAATCAGTCCAAACGGCCGCAGTATCACTGTCTCGACAGCGACATCTTGCGCGTCGTAATTCGATGCGCGCGGATTCTCGGCGTAGGTAAGATTCGTCGATAGCAACAGGACAGACAGAATTGTGTGCTTCAAGAGTTTCATCTGTACTCCTTGCGCGGTAAGTGCGTCAAAAAGGCCGAACAGCCGCTCGGCTGACGCATTGTATAGTAGAAAACCTAAATTCGGTCAAGCAGTTGTTTTCCACGGCGACTCCAAATTCTGGCTCCTCGGCAGAATCTAAGGTATTCCATTAACTCCCTCGCCCGCCGCCGGGTGTATAGACCGGGAGAGGGGGTGAGGGATCTCAAACAAGGCAGCATGAATACTCTCCAACACCCCAACACCGCGTCAGAATCTCCAAGCACTTCATGCAGCAGGCATCGAAGAAGCCGGGAACCGCTCGCGTTGCGAGTCGGCCGGCTGTATTACGTAAGATTTATGACCGGGAAGGATGGGGGCCAGCGACTGACGATCCTACCAGCACGTATTAGGCATCGTACCGGTCGCGCTCTTCACACCACTGGAATTGAGGGTCAGGGTGGCACACTTAGTGTCGCCGGTCTGAGGACCGCCCACCGTCGGCGTCGCCGTCAGCGCGTAACAGGTGACGATCGGGCAAACGGCCGTTGCCGCGCTAATGGCAATCGTATACTCCCCCGCAGTCGCTTGCATACCAAGACCGGCCGCGCCCAGGGTCGCGGTATAGGTCTTGTTATTCAAGTAAAACTTCTCCTGGCGAGCTGCAGCATCGGCCAGCGCTGCTTTGGCTTCCTGCCGCCTCGATCTCTGCACGAAGTCCTGGTAGGAAGGATAGGCGATTCCCGCTAGGATGGCGACTACGGCCACGGTGATCATGAGCTCGATCAGCGTGAAACCTGGCGCCGGGCGAGCCGGCGATCGTCCTACAGAACGCCGCAATCCTTTTTGGTTATGCATCGTCATTTCCTGTTTTGCGTAACGCCACGCGTTTTTTAATTAAAAAGGTCATACCAGAAGGTTTTCCAGCTCGTCGCGGTGTCGACGTCCATGATGTTGTTAGGGGACGCCTGGCCTTGGATGATGATCTGGTCGCCCGAGATGGGCACGGGCTGCACCGGGATCCCACCGCTTTCGAGCTGATCCCGGCGCTCGTTGGTCACCCCAGAGCTGTCGTTGGTGGTGTCGAAGTTGAAAGCCGGGGTGGCATCCTGCAGATTCACTGCATAAAGATATCCAGTCCCTTCGTTGAGATCGCAGGCGCTGGCCGCGGACTTGGGCTCGAAGGTCGTGAAGAACACGATGCCGCCCAGGGTCAGCGCGGGCGCGAGGTTCTTCTCTCCGCTGCCGGAAGCGCCAAGCTGCAGGGTCCAGCCGTTGTAGAGCAGAGCGTTCGTGGCCGCACTGCAGTTACCTGCCGTCACGCAATCGATGGTCAAATCCGCCAGGTCATCATGATACAGGCTGCCGACCGGCGGCGTGCCGCTCGTGGTGTTTCTATCCTTGATCATATAGAAGAAATTATCTTCCATGTTTTTGTCGAGCGGGTCTTCGCGGTCGCCGCTGCCAATCAGCACCGCATCGAATGCCCCGTCCTGATCCTTCGAGAGCGCAACATCCGGCGCGTTGAAGAAACGCCGATCAACTCCGCCGCTAGCCGTGTCGTGCCGTCCGACACTCAACAATTGGCCGACCTTCCATTGTGAGATGTCGTCGCCGGCGATATCGGCGCGCCACACGACCCCGCCGAGGTCTCCCACATAGATGCGGTCCAGGAGCCCATCACCGGTGAGATCCACTGCGGTGACATCGGAGGGGATGCTGTCCTTCATGGCCGAGACCCCGAAGGTGTTGCTTCCATCGAAGCCATCGGCGGCCACCACCGGGGGCGTTGTCCAGCGCGAGGCCTTCCATATGAGATTCCCGGTCTTGGCCTCTACGATATAGATCGCATTGCCTTCGTCGTCATCGGCGCCCGCGGTCCCGTTTCGATTCGCGGCGTCCTTGCCCAGATCGAGCAAATTATCGCCCTCATCGTCGCCGTTGTAGCCTCCGGCAAAGACGATGACATCTTCGGGGTTGTAGGTAGCATCACCGGTGTAATCCAACTTTCCTATTTGCGGGACGGACCAGGTCTGGCCTAGCTCCTCGAATCCAGGGTCCCCCTTGGTGATTTTCCACATGAATTGAGGATTATCCGGATCGGTGATATCTAGAGCGTAGTAAGACTTGCCCCCGCGGCGCATGCCGAAGAACGCCCACACCTTCTCGCCGGCCTCAATCGTGCCGTCAAGGTCCGTGTCGTCGATGAGCACGCTGGGCGCGCCGTCGGACGAGATCGGGTGTATCGGGGTGCCCGCGCCGTTCGTACTCAACCGATCGAGCAAGGGCAGCGCTTCGCGCGGCAGGAATCCCCATGCCTCGGAACCGTCGTGACTGCCGTCCGGTTTGATGTTCGTGAACATATGCACGATCCCATCGTTCGTCCCCATCAGAATACGGACGTCCTGATTGGTGGCGGTATAGCTGCCGCGGGCGCCGTAGTTGATGGGGCGTGGCCGTGAGTGCAGCGGATCGGCCATGAACCAATTGCGCTTGGGCGGTGACATCGGCATCGGGTCGGTCACTGGGACTGGCATTTCGAATCCTCGGGCCCAGCCGAGAAGATTGATGGCCTTCTCCTGCTCACCACTGTTGGTCCACGGAGTGGGAGGGAGAAGCGGGGGCGGCAACCACTTCGCGGTCAGCTCCGGCCACACATCGGTCGCGGTTGCGGCGTCGGCGTTCAGGGGAATGAGCGCCCCCGACCCGCCTTCGGTGAACAACTGGCGGGCGCCAGCGGCGCTGTTCGCCACGCCCGGGTTGCCGGACATGAGACCGGGAATTTTCTGGCCCGCGCCGCCGCGTTTTACCTCGCGACCGTCCGCTCCCGCGACAAAATCGTCGGTTGGCGCCGGCGTCGTGAGAGTCGCGGGATCGGTCCAAAAGGTCAAGGCTTCGCGCTTGATGCGGCCGTCGATGTCGATGGCGTTGATTTTATTGACATCCTGAAGCTCAGTCTTGCCGGTAATAGCGTTCTTCACGATGGCCAGCTTCTTCAGATTGCCGGGCCAGAACGGTTTGCCGTTCTCGTCGGCCTGGAAGACGGCCATGAACAACTCGTCGGCGATCTGCGCGCGGTTGAAGACGTTGACCGGCACCGAGGGGGCGACGAAAGTCGTGCTCACGCTCAGGATGCTCTTGAAGATGTTTTTGAGAGCATCGATCAGGACCTGGGGATCTTGGGCTAAGGGTAACGGTGCGCCGGTACCTCCAGCATTGGCATAACCGGTCGTGGTAATGTTGATCTTGGTCGGATCGACGATGAAATACGAAGTCACGTTCTGTTTCCCGTCCATAGCGGCGACAGTTCCGAAGGAACCATCCGCCAGGTCGGCGTCGCGTAGATAGCTTAGCACCCCAGGGAAATAATCATTCTGCGAGGAGGGCGCGACGACGCCCAGTCCACCATTGCCCTTGGGCGTGGTGAAAATTGTTGAATCCCCTTCTTGCGCCGAGACCTGGAACAGGAAGTTGATGGTAAAAATCTTGGTGCAGTCGCTGATCCCGTTCAGGGGGCTTAGGTAGAGGGGCGGTTTGGAAGCGGGATTGCCCGGTGGAACCGGATTCGGCGTTTCGATGCCCATATCCCAGCAGGCGGGGTTGATGTTGGCATCCGCATCTGTGCAGCGCATGTTCGTGGTATTATCCACGCTCTTACCTGCCTCGAAATCTATCCAACCGTTATGGCCGTTGTAGACCTTCTGGCCGGTCAGGTAGCGGAAAAATTCGTAGAATAGCTCCGCGCCTTGATAAGGATGATCAGGACTGTTAGAAAGGGGCTTGAGCGTTTTCAATGCGATGAGCTTGTCCAGGAACTCCTGCAGCGAGGCCGCGTCCAACGACTCGAATCCGCGCAGGATCAGGCCGCCATTGCTGCCTTTCTGGTTGTTGGGGGGCGTCTCACCCTGGTATCCGATCGGTGCGCTCGCGTCGTTGTGGTTAAACATCAGACCGATCTTGACGCCTTTAACATCACTCAGCACCAGCTTGAGCGAGAGGATCAACACGTCAAAAAACACGAAATTACCGCCGCTGATGGACTTAAGCAGAGCCACGTCGGCGCCCATACCCTGATCCACGAAAAACTGCTCGGCTCCGGCCGCCGCGGTCGAGGTCAAGTTCGGCCGGTAGTCCAGGCTGAACATGACCAGAGGCTCCGCCCCGGACGGCACGTTCGGGTTTAGATAAATATCGGTGTCGTCGGCGCGCACGCTCATCCCAAGCAAGAGGGTCACAGCGACGGTCGTAACGGTGGCGAGGATTTTCGTAAGCATACAACGACTCCGTGTCATAAAATGGATGTGTGAGTCATACTGGTGCCGTTTCTTAGCACTTCTTGATTAGTACCAGAAATCCCTCGCGTAACGAGGCTTGGCCCCGAGCGGTGGTGGTCCTGACAACGCCCGAGCTCAGGCGGTAGCCCATGGTAGAAAAATCCTTGATGCTGCTGGAATTACGAACACGCGGCGGCGTGCCGCACTCACTGGTGCGCGCCGCCGTGACCGTAATGGTCTCTCCGCCGGTGGTCTTGAGCGCGGTGGTCGTGTCGGTAAACGACAAGGGCGCTGAGTCCACGTTCAGCGCGCCGGTGGTGGGCAACACGCCGGGATCGGACATAATATTATCGATGGCCGCCTGCGCGGTCTGAAAGGCATTCATGTTCTCTTCGGCGTTGCTCGCCATGCGCAAGCCGAGCGTGCCGGTCGTGGCCGCGGTCACGCCCAAGAGCGTCAGCGCCGTGAGAATGATCATCGAAAACACCAAGGCCGTGCCTCGCTGAGCGCGCCCGCCGCGATAAGAAGAGGAAGTCGTCTGCATAGGCCTAATTATTCATAATGATTAGGTTGGTTGGGTTGCGTAGCGATACGGTCGTGCTGAGCACCTTACGATAAAAGTTGTCGCTGAACGGACCGAGCGGCGCGTCGCCGAGCTGATAGGTTTTCTGGTCCGTGTAATTGCGGTCCGGGTCGGTCGCGCGCATCAGCAGAAAGACACGGGCCAGAACGGCGTTTCCAAGCTGAACCAGGGTGGGATTGGACAGATACTGGTTCGCGACCCCGTCGCCATTCGTGTCGATGCCGAACTGGATATGAA
>JBOIDM010000246.1:0-2784 GCA_050740575.1 Gammaproteobacteria bacterium | reverse complement strand
CATTGTATTCGAAGTCAATCGCGGCAAGCTTATCGCCGCCTGGACGGGTCACGAACACCGCGCCGTGGTCGCGGCACCAGGCATCGTTGGTAGGGAACCGATGAAACTCGATCCTGCCCGAGATCCCAGCGCACAGTGAGCGCACGTGCCGTTCGTGGAATTCGTCGAGCACGTTGATGCGCACCGTCTCGCTGCGCGCGAGCGCCTTCACCATCTTAACGACGATGGGCTCAATGACTGCGAATTTTCCCGGCCAGGTCTCCTGCTTATGGGGCCAGGATATCCATGTGGCTTGGTGGGGTTCCCATTCCGCGGGCATACGAAAGCCTCTTGCGGACGGTGACGAGCCTGGGACCGACATCGTATTTAATAGAAGTTGTCACCCGTTTCGTTTTGCAAGCCGATGTCCGGTCCCTCATGTCCCTTGAGCACTTGCTTGAAATGTCGGTACATAATAACAATGCGAGGCAGCGAAGAAAACTCGGTGGAATGGCAAAGCTTACGGTGAAAGCCTTAGTGCTCGTAGCAGTAAACGACATCATATTCCGCGTGATCTCGGATGCCGGACAGCATGTAGGCAACTTGAAGAAAATCCGAGGCGTATGGAAGTTTAAGGCCATCGGATATGACAGCAACGGTCTTGTGATCCCTGGGGGCGGGCCGCTTACGGACCGCCATAATACGGTATTCAAGAATCCGGACCCGAATCTCCTTACCTCGATACTGTTGAGGGAAGGCATCTGACGGCCCCTTCTTCCGAGACCACCGGCACGCTGATGATAAAGTTAAGTATACTAGCAACGATGTCCACCATTCTTCAATCCGTCGGCGAAACGCATGACGGCGTTACGATGACGGATGCCTTGCATCGGCCGCTGCGGGACCTGCGGATCTCGGTCACCGACCGTTGCAACTTCCGTTGCCCGTACTGCATGCCCAAGGAGGTATTTGGGCGGGATTGGGCGTTCTTACCGCGCGCGGAGCTATTGAGCTTTGAAGAAATCGTCCGCCTGGCGCGGGTCTTTGTTGCCCTTGGGATCGAGAAAATCCGGATCACGGGCGGCGAGCCCTTGTTGCGCCGCGATCTGCCGAAGCTCATCGCGGGGATTGCGCGTATTGAGGGCGTCCACGACCTGACACTCACGAGCAACGGCGCATTGCTGGGGCGCATGGCGAACGACTTGAAGCAAGCGGGGTTGCAGCGATTGACCGTGAGTTTGGACGCCATCGATGAAGAGGTCTTTCGGGCGATGAGCGATGTCAATATCCCGGCAGCGCGGGTACTGGATGGAATCGACGCCGCAGTCGCGGCCGGCTTGCATCCCATCAAAGTTAACATGGTGGTCAAACGCGGGCTGAATGACCATTGCATCGGTGCGATGGCTGGACATTTCCGTCATACGGGCCAGATCCTGCGATTTATCGAATACATGGATGTCGGGGATAGCAATGGCTGGCGCATGCAGGACGTAGTCCCGGCGCGCGAGATCGTCGGCGCTATCGAAAAGGAGTGGCCTCTCGAAGCCCTCGAACGGAATTATCCGGGCGAAGTGGCTACCCGCTATCGCTATCGTGACGGGGGAGGGGAGATCGGGATAATTGCTTCGGTAACCCAGCCCTTCTGTCGGGGATGCACGCGCAGCCGGATCACGGCCGATGGAACGTTGTACACTTGCCTATTCGCCACGCGCGGGCACGATCTCCGACAGCTGTTGCGCCAAGGTGCGAGCGACGGCGAGATCAGTGCGTTTATTTCCTCAGTGTGGCGGGGGCGCAGCGATCGCTATTCCGAGATCCGCCGCGGCGCCGGCATCGGGTTACCCAAGGTCGAGATGTCGCGAATCGGCGGGTGATTAGAAGCAAGATGGAAAAAGGAAGCCTGCGGGTTTCCCCACCTGCCCGTACCGCGCGCGAGTTGGGCTTAGCGCTAGGGCTTTCCTTATGTCTCATGACCGGCCTATGCGCGGCCGAGTCGCTCGACGCCGCCGTGCGAGCCCAGACGCAGAACCAGGAGCAAGGAATCCAATCCCAGACGCGGGTGGAAAAGCTCGACGACGCCACCCAGGCGATGCTGAGTGAATACCGAGACGGCATTCGGGAGCTCGAAAGCCTGCGGGTCTACCACGCGCAACTGCAAAGAGAGATCCGGAGCCAGGAGACCGAGCGCGCCTCGGTCGCGAAACAGCTCGCCGAGATCCAGGTGACCCAGCGCGGCATCCTGCCCTTGATGCTCAGGATGCAGGAATTTCTCGAAAAGTTCGTGAAAATGGACGTGCCTTTTCTGGAAGCGGAGCGTAACAAACGGATCGACGATCTTAAAACCATGATGGGCAGCTCGGAGGTAACGCTCGCCGAGAAATACCGCAGGCTCATGGAGGCCTACCAAGTGGAGTCCGAATACGGCCGCACCATCGAAGCTTACCGTGGTGATCTGAAAGAAAAGGATGACAAAAGCAAGAAGCAAGTCCGCGCCGTCGATTTCCTGCGCTTCGGGCGGCTCGCGCTCTATTACCTGACACTGGACCGGCTGGAAGCAGGCTATTGGGATCCCAAGACCAAGCGCTTCGAGAAGCTGCCTCTCGAATATCGCAACGACATCGAGCGCGGGCTGCGCATCGCTCGCAAGCAGGCGGCGCCCGATCTCTTGAAGCTTCCGATGCCGGTAGTGGACTCGGAGTCGTGAGGGAGCTCATCACTCTTTGGCTGGCGCTCGGAGGCGTAGCGTTCGCGGCGGCCAAAGAACCGGCCTCTTTGGCCGAGCAGGCCCGGGAGGAGCGCAAGAAG
>JBOIDM010000245.1:0-2430 GCA_050740575.1 Gammaproteobacteria bacterium | reverse complement strand
GTTGGAAAGCCGCCGCTAATGCTCCGCTCATCGTGCTAAGAGCCTGTCGCACGTCCTCACCGACTTCATAGACCTCAGGACCGATCGCGGGGCCAATCCAAGCGAGGAGGCACGACGGCGGCCGTTGCATGGCACTGATGCCGGAATCGATGATCCCGCGCGCGATCCCGCGCCACCCGCAATGTAACGCCGCCACGCGCGTGCCGTCACGATCGCAAAGCAATACCGGCAGGCAATCGGCGGTGAGTACGGCGCACACCACACCCTGTGCCGACGTACAGGCACCGTCGGCTTGGGGGCCGACATCCAGATTGGCGGGGTCGATCACGCGGGCGCCATGTTGCTGTTCCAGCCAACGCGGTGGAGTGGCGATACGCAAAGCCGCATAGAGCGCATTGCGGTTGGCGCGCACCGCGGTGGGATCATCCCCGGTGTGATCGGCCAGGTTGAGCGAATCGTAGGGCGGCAGGCTCAGGCCGCCCGCGCGTGTCGTCGCGCAGGCGCGTATACCACGCGGGACGGGCCAATCCGGTGTTAAAAGACCCGGGCTGAGCGCTTTTGGCATCAGGGCGGACGCGCACCGGAATGCAATCCCCGCGCATCCTCGCTTAAAACCTCCAAGAGCAGCGTCATATCGGGGGGGAGAGGCGATTGCCATTCCAGCTCGTGGCCGGTCGCAGGGTGCAGCAGCCGCAGCCTCGAGGCGTGCAGCGCCTGGCGCTTGAATCCTTGGAGCGTGCGGGCAAGCACGGGGGTAGCGCCAGGCGGCAGCAACAACCGTCCGCCATAGACCGGATCCCCCACGATGGGCATGCGCAGATGCGCCATGTGTACGCGGAGCTGATGGGTCCTGCCGGTCTCGAGCCGGAGCCGCAGATGCGTATGCGCGCGAAACCGGCGCACCACGCGATAGTGGGTCACGGCTTCCCGTCCCCCCGCGACCACCGCCATGCGCGTGCGCTGAACGGGATGCCGGCCGAGCGGCGCGGAAACGGAACCACCTGCGATCAAAACACCCCGGACCACCGCATCGTATTCGCGGGCGATCCGGCGTGCTTTAAGCTCTTTTACCAAGTAAGTGTGCGCACGCGGCGAGCGCGCGATCACGAGCAGGCCCGAGGTCTCTTTGTCTAGCCGATGCACGATACCGGCGCGCGGGAGCAGCGCCAGCCCGGGATCGAAATGCAGCAGCGCGTTGAGCAAGGTGCCGGCACGATTGCCGGCTCCGGGATGCACGACCAGCCCCGCGGGCTTGTCGATCACGATGAGGTCGTCGTCTTCATGGATCACCGTGAGCGCGATCGGCTGGGGTTGCGATTCGACGCGCGGCTCGGCACTCGGCCAGAGATCCACGGCTTCGCCTCCGCGGAGGATTTCCCGCGGTTTTACGCGCCGGTGGTTCACCAGGAGCTTGCCATCGAGGATCCAGCCCTTGAGCGTGGTTCGTGAAAAGTCGGTAAACAGGCGGCTCGCGGCTTGGTCGACACGCATGCCGGTGAATTCGCCCGGGATCACCGAGGTGAGGTGCGTCCCGGTCATGAGATCATCGCTCGCCTCCGCCCACTGGAGCACTGAAACTCGCCCTGGGATCTGAATAGCATATAGAATGGATACTATGCCCAAACGCTTGCATTGATCCCTATGCGCATCTTGTCTCTCCTGATCATCCTCGCGGCGCTTGCCGGTTGTGCCATCTTCGGCGACGACAAAGAAGACGAGACCGCCGATTGGTCCGCCGAGAAATTATACGCCGAGGGGAAAAAGTCGTTGCAGTCCGAGTACTACACCAAGGCCGTCGAGTACTACGAAAAGTTGCTGACCCGACACCCTTTCGGTGTGCATGCCCAGCAAGCCCAGCTCGACCTCGCCTACTCCTATTATAAAAGCGACGAATCCGTCTCGGCCGTCGCCGCCTGCGATCGATTCATCAAGCTCTACCCCGACCACTCCCATGTGGATTACGCGTATTATCTCAAGGGATTGGCCAATTTTAATACAGGCAAGGGATTGGCGGAACGCTATTTGCCGGTCGACCCGTCGCAGCGCGATCAAGCCTCGGCATTGAAATCGTTTCAAGATTTTTCGGAGCTTGTTAAACGCTTTCCGAAGAGCCGCTACGTCAAGGATGCGCAGTTGCGCATGACCTATCTACGCAACCTGCTGGCGCAGCACGAGATCAATACTGCCCACTACTATATGCGCCGCGGGGCCTACGTCGCCGCGGCCAATCGCGCGCGCTACGTGGTGGAGAATTACCAGCGCGCCCCGGCCATGCCCGAGGCCCTGTTCCTGATGGCGAAGGCGTACCGCGTGCTCAAGCTCGATGATCTGGCGAATGATGCGATCCGCGTCCTCGAGTACAATTATCCGAACTACGCGGGCATCGAGGAGCTCAAATCTCTCCGGATTGGCGACTAGCGTCGATCTCGG
>JBOIDM010000244.1:0-7122 GCA_050740575.1 Gammaproteobacteria bacterium | reverse complement strand
CTCTTCTTCGGTGTATTGACCCACCTTGGTACAGAACAGCATCACGAAGATATCGCATTCTCGAATGGCATTGTTGTACTCGTTTTGCAGCCCAGTCTTCGAAACGGCGTCGAGAAAGTCCTCCCATACGATGAGCTCGATAAAGACGCCTTGATCCACCCAATCCTTGTTCTTGCGACCGATGAAAATCTCGAACTGGTCGCGGTCGCCTTTCAGTTCGGCCGAGGAAGCTAGGAATATCTTCTTGGTTTGCGTCATGATGATCTCCTTGCGGGTGACATTCCTAGGCTGGGAGTCGGCCGGCGATGAGTTCGCTCCCCGCATCCTCCCGCCTGGCCGCTGGACGGCGAGCCAGAACCGCTTCCAGCGCCGTCGCCTCCGCAAGGTCTGGAGGGGATTCGCGGCGACCCTGGGCAAGCACCAGCCGGGTCAACACGGCATCCAGGGCAGTCGGGCTGGGCACGGCGTATGGCACCAGCGAGCGCAGCAGTTGCAAGCGCTCCGGTGGCAGGGGCGCGTGGCCTGCCTGGGCCAGTGTCTCGGCTGAGAGCCTTGCGGCCAGATGCGGCGCGAAGCCAGGATCGGGCACGGCCACCTCATCGCCTGTGGCTAGCGGTCTCTCGCCGCCGCTGAGACGGAGGAAGTCGGCCTTTGGTCGCTGGTAGAGCCGCTGCAAGCCGTCGAAGGTGCGGTCGTCGGCAGCCCAGTGCGGCAGTTGCAGGGCGTCTGGGCGGCGACCGGCATACTCGTGGCCGACTCGGTGCAGAGCGGCGAGCTCGAGCAGATGCCCGGCTTCAGCCAGACGCCGCGCTCGCTCCTCCAGGTTGAAGCCTTGCCACCAGTAGCGCCGCACGGCGTTGACGCGAGCCGTCATGCGCGCACAGAAGGTGGGGTCCTGCACGTTGTGCGCGGCCCGCTGCGCCCACTCCAGGGCTTGGTCGATCTCTGCGACCTCTTGCGGGTCGCCCTCCCGGCACACATGGACGGCCTCGGCCAAAGCCAGGCAGGCCGGCGCCTGGTAGCCGGCGAAGCCGGAATCGGCCAGGCCTGACGCCTCGTGCAGCACTTGGCCGGCCAGTTGCTCCTCGCCAAGCAGCCAGCCGAGTGCCTGGGCATTGGCCAGCATCAGGCGCTTGTGGTGCGCCCAGATATCGCTGCCGCGGCCCGGCTTGAGGCTCATGGCTTCATCCATGAGTCGATGGGCCTGTTCCTTTAGCGCTGTCCGCGCGCCCTGGTCCTGGGCTTGCGCACGCAGAGCGGTGGCGGCGATGGCCAGGCCCAGCTCGAACTCGACGCTCCCGCCACCCAGGGCCGAGCCGAGAATCCGCACCACCGCATCCTGAACCCACGGGCCGCCGTCGGCGCGGGGAAGTCGTACGACGAAACCCAGGAGCAGCCAGAGGGTGCTGAAGCGATATTCGGGGTAGTTGTAGTTGGTGTAGACGCTGAGGTATCGCGTCAGGACGTCTGTGCCCTTGGTCGGATCCTTGGCGGCATAGGCGACCAGGTAGGGCCCATCCAGCTCAGCCAGATAGCGGGTCGTGGTATCGGTACTGGACGGACCGGCAACCGTGTCGCGATACAGGCCCCGCGTTGGAGGAGGTCTGTCGGGGTCCTGCGCGTCCGGATCAAGCCCCCGGCTGATGATGAGCTCGCGGTCGTATTGCCCGCCGCCGACACGCTTGAGCAGCGCCTCGATCAGCGCCTCGTCGGCCTCTTGGTCCGGTACCAAGAAGCCAGGGGCCGGCTCATCCCAAAGGTCCGCACGTATCCACAGCAAGAGATCGTGCTGGGCCGCCTGTGATCCCAGCTCAGCCTGGATCTCGTCACACAATTTGCGGGCCTGGTCGCGCTTCTGCTGCGGCGCCAACCAAGCCACCGTTAGCAGGAGGACCTGGCGCCAGTGATCGTCGATGGAGAACAGCGCACTGCGGCGCCGGGCCCCGTCCAGGTCCCCTTGCCGCGCCAGCTCGAAGATCGGCTCGGGACGCAGGTGATCGCGACGGAAGCCCACCAGGGTATCCGCGGCCTGGACCACCAGAGGGACACCCAAAGGTACGTCGTCGGCCACCGCCGCATCGAGCGTGCAGGACAGTGCATCCCGCAGCGCCGGTAGATCCTTGAGAGCGTCCTCATGCGCCTGCTGCCAGTCTTCGGCATCAACGAGGGCTACCAGGCTCTCAGTCAATGCATGCCGCTTTGGCTGCTCGCTGGCCATAGCGGCCTGAGCGCGGTGAAAGGCGAGCCAGCGCCAAGCGTAGGCGTCAACCTTGGCCGGCCGGTCGCCCCAGCGCTCCGCCAAACTGAGGTGAAGGTGCGCTTTGTCCGCCAGCTTGGCGGACAGGTAGCTGTGCAGCACGTCGTGCAGGCGTAGCATGTCGGTGCCGCCGTCGTAGTCGAGAAGCGAGAGAGGATCAAGCCGCGACGCGACCAGATCCTCGGCCTGGTCAGAATCCAACCCGGCCGTGAGCTGCCAGAGTTGCGCCGCACGCACCAGCGGGATGGGCACATCCTGCGGGAAGATCGCGAGCTCGGCGTAGCGCTGCCGCTCGGCCGGGTCCAGCAGCTCCAGGCTGGCCTCCACCGTGGCAGCCACTGCCTGGTCCCGCTCCAAGGCGTCACGGGCCGGGTCGAAAGCCAGCACGCCTTTACGCGCCAGGTCGCGTTCGACCGCGTCCAGGGCTTTCGACGCCGACATCTTCTGGTGCTGGATACGCTGGCGCAGAGTGCGGTTGGCCAGCCGCAGCAGCACTGGCCAATATCCCAGCTGGTCTGCCAGGGCGATGAGGCGGGCGTCTTGCCCTGGCGGAAGGCCGGCGCCGAGTAGCTGCCTGGCATCCTCAGCGTCCATGGTCTTGGCGTCCACCAAAATAGCCTCGAAGGGGAGGGTGTAAGTATTGCGCGTAGTGATCAGGCGAGCGCAGCCGGCGCTGACCTCCACGATGTCCTTGATCTGGGCCTCGTCCCAGACGTCGTCGAGCACAAGTAGAACCTTGCGATGCGACAGCGCTGCCTGCAGCTGGGCTCGTGCACCAGGAAGCGTCGCGCACCCACTGCACTCGCCGGTGAGGGCCGTTACCAGGTCAACAATCTGCGCGCGCGGTTCGGGCGGGTTCTTGCCCAGGGGCACCCAGAGGATGCCGTCCCGGCACGCTTGGCGAACGGCCGCGTCGGCGCAGAAAAGGCGGGCCAATGTAGTCTTACCTGCTCCGCCGAAGCCGTGTAGGCCGACGGTGTTCGGCAGGAGCTGCCCGCTACCATCCAGCAGATACTGCTTGAGCTGGGCTAGCTCGTGCGGCCGCTGCACGTGGTCCGTGGCCGGAGGCGGCGCCTGGAAGGGCACACTCGGTGGCTGTCTAATCGCCTGGACGGTGACGTTGATGTTGCCGGTATTGTTGCCGTCGACGTACACGCCACCTGCGCCGACCGCGGTTGCGCCCGGCCCTTGCGCAATGGCACCGCTGCCGGTGAGGGTGGCTTGGTAGGTGTTGCCGTGAGGCGCGGCGGCCTCGCCTTTGTCCCACTTGAGTTCGATGAATCCGTTTTTGGCCAGCTTGTCCAACTGCTGATTGAAATGGAAGTTCAGTTGGCCGGTGTCTTTATAAACGGTGTAGAAATGTCCCAGGTCATCCAGCTTTTCCTGGAACGCCCAGAGGCTCATCAAATCGCTTTTGTCGGCGCTGCCGGTACTGATCTCAGCATCTTTGAAATAGGTGAAGATGAATGGTTTGTTGACGGCCTTGAACTGGCCGAAGGCGATCTCAAATTCCTCTTCTGTATACTTACCGACTTTGGTCCAGAACAGCATCACGAAGATATCGCATTCCTGAATGGCCTTGTTGTACTCGTCCTGTAAGCGGGTCTTAGCAAGGGCGTCGAGAAAGTCTTCCCACACGATGAGTTCGATAAAGGCGCCTTTATCAACCCAGTCCTTGTTCTTGCGATTGATGAAGATCTCGAACTCTTTCCGGTCCTCCTTCAATTCGGAGGAGGAAGCGAGAAATACTCTTTTCGTTTGCATCGTGGTGTTTTCTTCTCAGCTATAAGCATAGCGCCGACGGAATCGCAACTCCGTGCGCGCTCAAAGGTATGGAAAGCAAGATTGTACACGGGCCATGCGCTCAAGGCATCGCACCGTGGTGACGAATTTCGCCGACGCCCTGAATCCGCAGAACGGGTCGGGAGCCATCCTCACGGACTACCGGAGCGGGGTCGAGGGAGCTTCCCTAAAAATTAAGTGCATTCTTACGCTCGGTCGCCGGGTTACCTCTCGTATATGCGGCCCCGGTATCCCCTAGAGCACTCCGTATTAACTGCTGCAATCGATGCCAATGTGAACCCTGCCAATAAACCCGATGACATGCGCGGCAGACCCAAAACTCTTTATAACGCTGGACAATATCGGGAGCGAGCACGTCATGCAAAGATGGTTTGCCGATCGGCTCCAACAACTGATTACAAACACTGCATCGAGTGAAGGGACGAATAGCGCCGGCGAGGTCCAAGCGCCTCGTAACCTCTTCCAATTGCGTGCTAGGGTCAGGTGCGCGGATGTAGCAACCGTGAGTAATGGCACGGCGCATGAGTAGGTCCCGATCTCGCGTAAGAACAATGCGGCGCTGCGCGAGCGAGATCTGTGCAATTTCGTCATCGCGAAAATCATTACGGTAAAGGGTATCGAAGCCCAAGAAACGTAGGTATCTCGCCAAGGCACCAAGATGTGCATCGGCAATGAATTGTATTTTTCGGAGCGTTCGGTCCCGTACGCGCACGAGCGACAGGACGTCGAGCGACTCGAACTGAGGGTAGACAGTGATCCGATCACCGCCTTGGAGCACGTAGCAAAAATCCACTGATTCGCCGTTAGCTAGGATTAGCTCTACTTCCGTGTGCGGGACGCCGAGTGCCTCGATGGCATGCTTGACAGTGGCCCGCCGAGCGACTGCATGATAAAAGGCACGCTTTCGCTGCTCGGGCCGGAGAAAGTCGTTCAATTCCTCGTAAAACCGAAATTCAACGATAAGCATAAGCGCACTTTGCCGCTTTCACCCGGTAGTGACAAGGTCGATACGGAGGGCAACAGCCGCAATCGGACACTGCCTGTCAGATCGTCGTACTACATATCCACGATCACTTCGAAACCGCCATAGATCAAACGCTTGCCATCAAAGGGCATCGGATTGGTGTCTGGCTGCAGCCGCGGATCGGCCATCACGTTCTTCATACCCACATCTCGCGCTTGACGGGACGGCCAAGTGACCCAGGAAAACACAACCGTCTCGTCATCCTTGCGTTTCACTGCCATCGGAAACGACGTCACCTTGCCCTCGGGTACATCATCTCCCCAGCACTCGACCACCTTCAGCGCGCCGTGCTCCTTGAATACAACGGCAGCGGTTTCTGCATGCTTCTTGTAAATATCCCGGTTCGCCGTAGGTACGGCAGCTACAAATCCATCAACGTAAGTCATAATCAATCTCCTTTCGAGTTGTACCGTTAAGGGGTGAGGGCGTAGCGCCCACAGCGACCCGCCGCAGCGTTAAGCTAGCGCTGGTCGTAAGCCTGCTTCAATCGCGCGATGTCGATCCTTTTCATTTGCAGCATCGCTTGCATGACGCGGTCGGCTTTGATGCGATCCGAGTCCTGCAGCATCTCCTACAACACCGTCGGCGGGTCCTTGCCTCTTAGTCGTATGAGCTCATCTCAAATCGACATTGGCCACTCGGTTAATCGGTTAATAAGAATCCGACCCATACCGGAGCCTTCGGCGGCCGCTCGCCTCAATAGAGCTTGGGAATCAGCCGTGAGGTCCGGGTGCAGTAAGCATCGTATTCGGCCCCGAACTGCGTGCGTAGCAGCCTCTCTTCCGCGCGGATGCGCGCGAGGAGTGGCGGGATAAGGAGCGCCGTCAGCAGGACGCCGACCCCCGAACGAAAGGCGAGGCCCCACCCCAGCGCGTTGACGAGCAATCCCAGATAGCTGGGGTGGCGGATGACTCCATAGACACCGCTCGTGACCAGCGTGTGGCCGGGCTGGATGGCTACTAAGCCGCTGAACCGACGGCCGAGCACAAAGACTGGCCACATCCTCAACACACCACCAGCGGCGAAGAGCACGACGCCAAGCCAGCGAATGGCGTCGCCGTCGAGGGTCCAGAACCCAATCCGGTCTGTGTAGGCCGGTAGATAGGCGTCCAGCAACCCGATCAACGCGAAGGGTACGAGGACCCAGCGGTTGGTACGATCCTCGCGCTCGCCGGGGCTCAGGTTTCCGCCACTGAAGAGCGCGACCCCGGAGAGCACGAGGAGCACGATCGCAAGGGCAATCAGGGCTCGGTGCGAGAAGAAGGCGGCAAATCCGCCCCAGCCAAGGATGGCGAGCCCGAGATAGGCAAGGGTCGCCACTATGGTGATGAACGCTAATCTGGGTGTGGGCGTCATGGCCGCTCTCCAGCTTCGTGTGTCCAAGCCGCCAATGCGTTCAATCGCGGTCCGCGCGCCAGATCGAAACGATGATCCACACGCTGTTGCAGAACGCCATCACGTAGCCGAGCAGACCGAGCACGGTGAACAGCGGCACCCCGAACAGGGTCGGACCGCGGGGGACGGTCATCACGATGGAAGAACCGACGACGAGCGAGGCGGTCATGATGCCGATGGTGATGCGATCGATGGTGTGATCGAGGCGCCGGCCGAAGCTGTCCAAGCGCTTGAGATCGAGGTCCACCCGCATCCTGCCCCGGCGTAGGTCCTTGAACAACCGGGCGAGGTCCCGCGGGACGGCGCCGACCACGTTGAAGACCTGCGCCAGGCTGTTCTGCCCGCGCTTGATAAGCGCGGCCGGCTCATAGCGTTCGGCGATGGCCCGCTCGAGGAAGGGCCCGAGATGGTCGATGAGCCGGAACTCCGGATCGTACTGCCGTCCGAGGCCCTCCAGCGTGATGAGGGTTTTGAACATGAGAGTGAGATCCGGGGGCAGCACGATCGAGTGTTCGCGCATGATGCTATGGACCTGGCGCAGGAGCGTGGCGATGCGGACGTCCTTTAGCGGGACATCCGCATAATCGATTATGAGCTCACCCATATCCGCGGCAAGCTTGGCCTCATCCACGTAGGCGTCGCC
>JBOIDM010000243.1:0-3939 GCA_050740575.1 Gammaproteobacteria bacterium | reverse complement strand
GGGCAGCAACGAGCTGCTCGAGAACATGCGCGACCAGGTGTCCATCGGCAGCTCAAAAAATGGTAACAGGCCGCGCAACGTGCTGGTCACCTCGGAAGCGCTGCCGTGAGTGAAACCCGCTTTCAGTTCATTGCACTTCGCCGCGAACAGATCCTTCCAGTTCGATCCGGCTTGCGCGCCCTCGGCCAGGTTGCGTGTCAGCTTGGTGAACTCCTCTCCTAGGCGCAGAAAGATCTTTCCTTGCCGCACGATACTTTGAAAAAACTCCTCTCCAGCCGTCGGGGCGGCAGGCGCCGCGGTTTTTGCCCACAGATCCAAAGCCACCGTCCACGGAATCGCGAACGCTTGGGAGCTAGGCGATGGCTCCATGGATTGGCTTAGAATATGTGACCAGGCATCCCAAAAGTTTTTTTGCGATGCCATCCAATCATCATTCCCGGTAGGGTTACTATCAGTCATGGTTCACTCAACCTTGGCTTGTTTAAAAACACGCTCCGATTCCTCGCTACACCCAAAGATTTAGCTATTATTGCACTGCACCATGGGCGACGCAATGTTTACCGGAAAAACGCCCGCGCTTCGCATCTCGATGGCCGCGCCTGAAAACCAACCCGGTCACGGTAAGCGCGCATTGTCTCGCTCGCGCGCGGCACGGTTATAATGCCAGCAAAATCTCACTTTACAGACGGACCACGCTCATGCAAGTTGAACGCGCGACGGTCACGGCGATCGCCATAGCGCCGTGGTCTCGTAACTGGCTTAATTGCTTGCCGCTGTACCTGCTGCCTCACCACGCCTTGTCGCGGTTGATGCTGGTTGCGACGCGCCTGCGTTTTCGAGCGTGGAAAGATTGGCAAATCCGGTGGTTTATCCGCCGTTACGGGGTCGATATGGACAGCGTGGCCGAATCCGATGCGCGCCTCTACCCGGAATTCAATAGCTTCTTTACCCGCGCGCTCCGAGCCGATGCGCGCCCGATCGCGCCTGACCCTTGCTCGTTGGCGTGCCCGGTCGACGGTAGCGTATCCCAACTCGGCGATCTCCGCGACGAGTCATTGATCCAAGCCAAAGGACAGCACTACAGTGTGTCCGGACTACTGGCTAGCCGCGAGGCGGGAGCATTCTTGGGGGGGCATTTCATCACCTTGTATTTAGCCCCGAAAGACTATCATCGAGTGCACATGCCGATCACTGGGCGTCTGGTCCGGTCGGTCCATGTGCCGGGGCGTTTGTTTCCGGTGAAACCCAGCACGGTCCGAGGGATAAGCAATCTTTTTAGCCGCAACGAACGCATCGCGTGTCTGTTCGACACACGTGTGGGTCCGCTCGCGCTGATCATGGTAGGCGCCATGTTCGTGGGGGCGATGGACCTTGTGTGGCGCGAGGGCAACGCGATGCATACGGCCGCGCGCGGGATCTGCGTTTACGAACAACCCGAATCCTGCCCGGTTGTACTAAAGAAGGGAGAGGAGATGGGCCGCTTTAACATGGGCTCTACGGTGATCTTGCTGCTTGCGCCGGGCGCCATCCGCTGGTCTAAAACACTGCAACCCGGCATACCCGTGACGATGGGGCAGGCCATCGGGACCCTCGCCGGCACGGGCTAAACCAACGCCTCGCGCCGGCAGCCGATATGGACCGCCAACCCGGCTCAGCTAAGGGGCAACGTTGGCACTCGTTGCCGCTGCGCCCACCGCTTGCGCAGGACCGGATAGCCGAGCAGCGAAAGGATCACTAGCCCCAAGAGCGCATGCACCCACCATAAACCCACATATGCAGGCACGGCGCCTTGCTTGACCAAGGTCTTCCCAATTCCCAAGAGATTGCTGTAAGTGAAATAAATCAAGACCGCGCTCAAGAGCCCGAGGATCCGGTTCTGGTCCGATGCCGCTCGCACCAGCACTACCGCGAGGAGCGTCAACAGCACGGTGCTGATCGGCATTGCGATCCGCCACTGTAATTCAGCGGCCGCCTCGGGCGTTGCGGCCGACCACAAGCTCGCGCTGCTCGCCGCGCTGACGCGCGCGCTCCGATCCGCCGCCTCACTGCGGTCGATACGCACACCGTATTTCTCGTACTCGACAATGGAATAATCGAGCCGTCCCGGGGACCCCATATAACGACGGCCGGCGTAAAAGTTTACATAGCGAGATCCGGTTTTCTGGTCGAACTCGATTTCCGCTCGGTCAGCGGACAGCACTCCGATATGGCCGTCTTGCCGTCCTTGCAGAAACACATTGGACATGCTGTGCCTGTCGGGCGATAGTCGCTCCACATAAAGGATCCGGTTGCCCTCATTGAAATCCTTGAATTGCCCCGGCGTGATCCCGGTTAGGTCGGATTCCGATTTGGCCCGGTTTTCCACCTCAATCAAGCGCGCTTCCGCCCACGGCGCGACCGCGAGTGCCAGGATCGCGACGACGAGCGCCACGGCGCAGGCAAGCCTGCCCGCCGCGCCGAAAAGAAAACGCGAGCCCAAACCCAGGCTTGCGATGGCGATAAGCTCGTTGTCGCGCGAGAGCCGGTTCAAGGCAACGTAGACGCTAATGTAGTGGCATAGGGGCAGCATGAGCACCAGGGAGGTCGCTATTTTCAAGGCCAGCAGCTCGAAAATTAGTCCGCTGTCGATCTTTCCGGCAGCGGCCGTTGCCAGATACTGCACGAAGCGGCTGCTGGCGTAGGTGAGCAATAACAGAAGTTGCACGGCCCCGAACCACAATAAGATCTCCCGGATAAGGTAACGGTTTAACAGCATGAGGATGCTCGCGCGCTTTGCTTTGCGCTACCTATAACAATACACTTGCTCGGCAAGACGCGGTTCACTGCAGTGATCCATGCGTTACCATGGAATTTCCGATCTCGATTAAGGCGTTAACTATAACAGCATAGGGGAGCTATGGAGTTCACCATCATCAGCGGCGCGCCGGAAAAGCAACGGGTTCCTTGCGTGGTCGCCGGGGTTTTCGATAAGCGCAAGCTTGCGGAGACCGCGGCACAATTGGACCAAGCCAGTCACCATTACGTCAGCCGCATCATCAAGCAAGGTGATCTCGAAGGGCGACTCGGCCAAACCTTGATGCTGCACCAGGTCCCGGGCACGGCGGCTGAGCGCATATTACTGATCGGATGCGGTCCGGAGAACGAGCTCTCCGACAACAAGTATCGCGAAATCCTCGTCAAGGCGGTGGCGTCATTAAACGATTCGGGAGTGACCGAAGCTGCGAGCTACCTCGCGGAGATCCCGATCCCGGATCGCGGTGTCGATTGGAGGGTGAGGCAAGCGGTGGAAACTGCCGAAAGCGCCCTCTACCGCTTCGACCGGCTGAAAAGCAAACGCGAAGGGTTTGCGCCGACCCTGCGCTCGCTGCGCGTCGCCATCGCAAGCCCGCGCGCCGCAGCGATCGCCGAAGAGGCACTGAAAGATGGACTCGCCATCGCCGAGGGGGTCCGCGCGGCGAAAGATCTCGCCAATCTGCCGAGCAACCACTGCACCCCGGCCTATCTGGCGGAGGAGGCGCGGCGCATGCAGAAACGCTACGCGGCGGTAAAGGTTGAGGTGTTGGGAATAGCGCAGATCAAGAAGCTAAGGATGGGAGCATTCCTGGCGGTGGCCCGCGGCAGCCGCGAGCCGCCGGCGCTTATCATCCTGAAGTATCGGGGAGCGCGCTTGGCACAGGCCCCGGTGGCCTTGGTAGGCAAAGGGATCACTTTCGATTCGGGGGGCATTTCGATCAAGCCGGCCGCCGCCATGGATGAGATGAAATACGACATGTGCGGCGCGGCCAGCGTCCTCGGGACACTGCGGGCGGTCGCCGAGCTGCGATTGCCTATTAACCTCGTCGGTCTCATTCCGGCGACGGAAAACATGCCCGGGGGTAATGCGGTGAAGCCCGGGGATATAGTGACTAGCCTCTCGGGTCAGACGATCGAGATCCTCAA
>JBOIDM010000242.1:0-7199 GCA_050740575.1 Gammaproteobacteria bacterium | reverse complement strand
TTCTTCGCACTCCCGCAATCCCCGCAACTCTTCAAGCAGTTGCTTATGATGTCGGGCATGGATCGCTATTACCAAATCGTGCGCTGCTTTCGCGACGAGGACCTGCGCGCCGACCGTCAACCGGAGTTTACACAAATCGATATCGAGACATCGTTCATGGACGAGACCGCGATCACCGCTCTCATGGAGGACATGATCAGAAAACTCTTTAAAGACGCTCTCGGTGTAGCCCTGCCGGCCGAGTTCCCGCGCATGAGCTACCATGAGGCGATGCGCCGCTTCGGAACCGACCGGCCCGATCTACGCGTGCCCCTGGAGCTGGTCGATGTAGGCGATCTCGTTAAGTCGGTCGAGTTCAAGGTGTTCTCCGCGCCGGCGAATCGCCCGAGCGGCCGCGTGGCCGCCCTGCGGGCCCCGCACGGGGGGGAACTGACGCGTAAGACGGTCGATGGCTATGCGGATTTCGTGGCCATCTACGGGGCGAAAGGCCTCGCTTATATCAAGATTAACGAGCGCGAGCGCGGCCGCGACGGGTTGCAGTCACCCATCTTGAAATTTCTCCCCGATGCGGTCATTCATGGCATCCTCGATCGCACAGGGGCGGAGAATGGCGACATCGTCTTCTTCGGTGCCGATGAGTTCAAGATCGTAAACGAAGCGCTGGGTGCCTTACGCTTAAAGCTCGGCCAGGATTTAAACCTCGCCGTGGGCGACTGGCGACCGCTGTGGGTGGTTGACTTCCCGTTGTTCGAGCGCAACCAGGAAGAGCGGCGCTGGGAAGCCTTGCATCATCCGTTCACGGCGCCCAAGATCGGCGAGGCGTCGCAATTGGAGACCTCGCCGGGCGATTGTCTGTCCCGCGCCTACGATCTGGTCTTGAACGGCACCGAGATCGGCGGCGGATCCATCCGTATCCACCGCCGGGAGCTGCAACAAGCGGTGTTCCGCTTGCTCGGGATCCCTGAGCAGGAAGCGCAAGAGAAATTCGGCTTTCTCCTCGAAGCGCTGCGCTTTGGGTGTCCGCCCCACGGAGGCATCGCGTTCGGCCTGGATCGCCTCGTCATGCTGATGGCGGGCGCGTCCTCGATCCGCGATGTCATCGCCTTTCCGAAGACCCAATCGGCTGCCTGTCCGCTCACGGCCGCCCCCGCGTCTGTCCCCGATGCGCAACTGCGTGAGTTATCGATTGCCGTGCGGCGTACGGCGCGCGGCGATTAGCATCGTATGGCCCAATACCTACGACCGTCGTCAGGATGCTACTCATTTACCGCGAGGTGATGGAATTTATCGCCTAGAGAGCATGTCAAACGGCATAGCGGCGCGCGCCAGCACGGAATATCAATGAGTGTGCACTAATACTAGAACTATGATCAGCATTAGTTCGATTCGAGAGCGTCACCCGGTAAAAGTACCATCATACGAGGTGCCGGAAACGGTGGTCGAGCAGCTCGACGCGGAGGAACGCGCGAGTCTCGTAGCTCAGATTAAACGTCGTCTGAGGAACCAGAACGCAGTGCTCGTCGCTCATTACTACACCGACTCGGCGCTGCAGCAGCTTGCCGACGAAACGGGAGGTCATGTTTCCGATTCCCTGGATATGGCACGTTTCGGTTATGAGCACCCGGCATCGACGCTGGTCGTCGCGGGCGTGCGCTTCATGGGCGAGACCGCCAAGATCCTGAACCCCGAGAAACGCGTGTTGATGCCGGATCTGGAGGCGAATTGCTCGCTGGATCTCGGCTGCCCGGCTGAGGAGTTTTCGGCCTTTTGCGATGCCTACCCCGATCGCACCGTGGTCGTCTATGCCAACACCAGCGCCAGGGTCAAGGCGCGTGCCGACTGGGTGGTCACCTCGAGCAGCGCGGTCGACATCGTCGCGCATCTCGCGGCACGCGGGGAGAAAATCCTCTGGGCGCCGGATAAGTATTTGGGCGGCTACATCCGCGAGCAGACCGGCGCCGATATGGTTCTTTGGAACGCGGCCTGTGTGGTGCATGAGGAATTTAAGGGACTCGAGCTCGAAGCGCTCCGCAGGCAGCACCCCGATGCGAAGGTCTTGGTGCATCCGGAATCCCCCGCGTCGGTCGTGGCGCAGGCGGACGCCGTCGGCTCGACGAGCGCGCTCATTAAGGCGGCGCGCGAGCTTGAAGCTTCGAAATTTATCGTGGCCACTGACAAAGGCATCTTTTACAAGATGCAGCAGGCTGCTCCGGGCAAACAGTTCATCGAGGCGCCCACGGCCGGCCGCAGCGCCACCTGCAAGAGCTGCGGACACTGCCCCTGGATGGCGATGAATGGGCTTAAAAAGCTCGCCGCCTGCCTTGAAAATGGGAATAACGAAATCCTGCTGGACTCCCAGATCGCCGCTCGGGCGCGCGTGCCGATCATGCGTCTGCTCGACTTTACCAAGACGCGCGGCCAGGCTATTTTCGGTACCAACGACGCCTAATTCGCGTAGGGGCTTCCGCTCGCGGGATAACCGGTATACGCCGAGTGTGGCTGGCGGGAGTGAGAGTGATGAAGCTAGTGCTCACGGTTTTGCGGTGGTCGGTCATCGGTGCGCTTACGAGCGCCGCGATCATGGCCCTTTACCGCTACTACATCATCACCTGGTCCGGGTATTCGGTTGTATCGGTCCCTATCAAAACCCTGGTGATCGACGTCATGGGACTACCGCTCTATGCTGCGATGGGTGCCGGTGTCGGAGCGCTTTTGGGCATGGTGTTCGCGATTAGAGCGGCGCTCCGCGCCCGCAAACGGCGGCCGGATGCCGCCGTGGATACTTCGTCGCCCACGATTTCGCCCACGATCGAGGACGTCGATGCGAAGCTCAAAGCTATTAACAAGCAAAAGGCGGAACGGTATTTGGTTGAGCGTGAACGCAACCGTTAAGCGTTCCACGCTGTAGCCCGCATGTCAAATCCCGAACGGCGCGGATTTGCGGTAGACTTTCTTGATTCGGAAACAACGGAAATTGCGTCATCATGGCGGGACACAGTAAGTGGGCAAATATTCAGCATCGCAAGGGCGCGCAGGACGCGAAGCGCGGTAAGTTGTTCACGAAACTTATCCGCGAGATCACGGTCGCCGCCCGCATGGGTGGCGGTGATGCCGGAAGCAACCCACGCCTGCGCGCCGCCATGGATGCTGGGTTTTCCAATAACATGTCCAAGGACACCGTCGAGCGGGCGATCAAACGCGGAACGGGAGATGTCGAAGGCGAGCAGTTCGAAGAAATCCGCTATGAAGGCTACGGCCCGGGCGGGATTGCGATCCTAGTGGATTGCATGACCAATAACCGCAACCGCACGGTGGCGGAGGTCCGCCACGCCTTTTCCAAGGCCGGCGGCAGCATGGGCACCGATGGCTCCGTCGCGTATCTGTTTAAAAAACAAGGTGTGCTGTCCTATCCCAAGGGCAGCGACGAAGACCAAATCATGGAGATTGCGCTCGATGCCGGCGCCGATGACGTCGTGGTAAACGACGATGGCTCGATTGAGGTCGTCACGGCCCCCGAGGACTTCGGGAAGCTCAAGGACGCGATGCTAGCCCGAGGGCTAAACCCGGAAAACGCCGAAATCACGATGCGCGCCTCGACCAGCGTACCTCTCGACTTAGAGAACGCCCAGAAAATGACGCGTTTGATCGAAGCGCTGGAGGACCTCGATGACGTTCAGAACGTCTATTCAAATGCCGAGATGAGCGAAGAGATCTTAGCGCAGTTGTAGAGGCGGACTCCGCCGGAGCACAAGATGGGTAGTGCCTCCGTTTGAATTTCGGGTTCCGGTCCCGAAGGAGACACTCGTAATATCATCAAAGCGGGAATTAACCAGCTTCAACGCTCCACATAACGGAACGACAGCGGCAGGCGAAGCCTGCAAGTTAGCGGTCCGGTTCATGGAGTGGTTGGATGCAGCGCCAAAGTTTCCATTTTTGTTTTTTAGGCAGGCCACCGTCTGCTCCTGGCCGCGGGCCGCCTAATAGACAGTCAGTTCGCTCGGCCTAGTACCGTAAGGTCGAGTGCAGGCAATAGACGAGTGAAGTCGCGATCGAAGGTGACGAGACGTTCCGAGAGGGTTTGAACCGCAGAGGCTATCCACGCATCCGTGATAAGGTTCCCCCGCAAACCAAGCGTCAATAGTATCTTACGCAGCAACGGCCACTCGTTGCCGCAAGGACCGAGTTCCACGCCGGGCGTTTCGAGAATGGCATCCAAGAACGCTACCGCGTCCTCTACCGTATCGGGATGATTGAAAACACGCGGGCTGGTGACCAGTCGAAGGAAACCCGTCACCGCCATGGGCAACAGGGTCAGCGATTGCCGGCCTTGTATGCAGTCATTCCTTGCCTGAGATAACCAGGCGCGCGCCGCATCGTGATGGGAGTGGTCAACCCGAAATGCAGCGACCAGCACATTGACGTCTGGAGTCACTCGTCGGCGGCGTCGAAAAGCGACCGGTTGCTGGTGCCGTTGAGGCCGCGGCGCAGCCCGCCGCGCTGAGGCGATACGGGTAGATCCTTCAACGTACCGGTTGGTCGGCCCCGCCTCTGCCGCCGAAGCCTGAGGACTAACCCTTCTTCGATCATCCTCGTTAGCGTAATGCGCTCCTTCGTGGCAAGCGCCTTCGCTTGTGCGACCAAGTCATCGCTCAGATTTAAAGTCGTCTTCATGACGCCCTAGCATACAGAAATCTGTATAGCGTATCAAGGCGTGGCCTATCAGAGTGCTCTCCGGAAGAGGTAAGGTTCGATGACCGTGCGGATCTCGTCTTGTCCGGCCGGAACGAGCTGGGCGAGGTCGGCGCACCCACGTGGTCCGCTGCCTAATGCTCGCAGGTAATCACGATCTGAGTTCGTAAGCCCTTACGGACCTAAGATCTGGCGTAGCCAGCCTCCCGCTGCCTGTGTATTGCGAGCACGAAGACCGGGTTAATCGGCTCGATGTAGCGGTATAAAGCTACGTAGCCACGAGCGCGGCGTCCGATGATCAGCTCTCTCGTGTCAGCGGATACGGGTTTTCCGATAAGCGGACCTTAACCCAACGGCGTCTTCAAAAGTTCGAGTTCTTTCATCCAGATCTTACCCGTACCCTCCACGGCCAGGTTGAGCTTGATGAGATCGGGCCGCTGGCCTTTCTTGAGATAGAAAGGAATCTCGTAACTAGCCCAGCGGGTAGTGCCTTGAACGGACTGCTGGAAGCCCTTGGAGAAGAACTCGCCGCGCCAGCCGAATCGGCACCACATCTCAAGGTAAGCCCGGCCCGTTACATCTTGCGATTTTATCTTGGCCCGGTAGGTGATCAGGCATTGCTCGGCGCCCGGGTCGGGTACCTCGAAGAGACGCACGGTTCGGGATTGCTGGGCGTCGATGCACCAGCCATCCTCCTCAACGGCAATGCCGTCGGCGGTTATCGTCGGGTCGGCCGTCGTGAAGACGCGGATGGTCTCCGGCGGGCCGACGGGTACCGGCGGTTTAAACAGGGCTTGAAGCCAGCTTGAGAAGCTCATCACGCGCGACGCCACATTCCCGTGGAACCGCTCGCGGCGTTGCAGAACTCTTCGTAATCGGCATAACCTGGAAACACGGCGTCCTCGCCGCAATAACGGCAATTCGGATCGCGGGTCAGCTTGAGCTCCGAAAAACGCGCGGCGAGCGCTTCGTAATAGAGCATGCGCCCGATCAAAGGCGCGCCGATCCCGAGTAACAGCTTGACGGTCTCAACCGCCTGCAGCAACCCGACCACACCGGGCAGTACGCCTAAAACGCCCGCCTCGGCGCAAGACGGAGCCAGCTCCGGAGGAGGCGGCTCGGGATAGACGCAACGGTAGCAGGGACCTCGGAAACGCTCGTCGCCTGGCCAGAACACCGAGACCTGACCCTCGAAACGGAACACCGCGCCGTGGACATTGGGTAAGCCGAGCTTTACGCAGGCATCGTTAATGAGGTAGCGGGTAGCGAAATTATCCGAGCCATCCACGACGACGTCATAGCCTTGCAGGATCTCCTCGACGTTGCGAGGATCGAGCCGCCGCGCTTGCGGCTGCACCGTCACCGCCGGATTGAGGGCCGTGAGCGCCGCGCGCGCCGAGTCGACCTTGAGCGTACCGACCCGCGCGTCGGTGTGCAAGATCTGACGTTGCAGATTACTGCGATCGACGACATCGTGATCGACGATGCCGAGCGTGCCTATTCCGGCCGCGGCCAAATACAGCGCGGCGGGCGAACCCAATCCACCCGCCCCGATGAGCAGCACTTTGGAGCTTAGGAGTTTGAGCTGACCCGCTTCACCCACTTCCGGCATCATGATATGGCGCGCATAGCGTTCGCGGGCATCGCGGTCCAAACCTCGCGGCGCTTCGATCGGCAGCCCTTCGTTCTTCCAGCGCGTGAATCCGCCGCTGACCGAACGCACGTCACGGTAACCGAGGCGGATCAAATCCTCGGCAGCGAAGAGCGAGCGCACGCCCCCGTTGCACATCACGAGCAGCGTGTGTTCAAGCTCAGGCGCCGCTTCCTCGATGCGCAGCTCCAAGAACCCGCGTCCAAGCCGGTGAGCGCCGGGCGGGCTGCCTTGTGCGATCTCATCCTGCTCGCGCACATCGATGAGGGCCGCCCCGCGCCGTTGTAATACGAACGCCTCGGCGGGGGTGATCTGCTTGATGCGGCCGCGCAAGTCCATCAACCGGCGTTCCTTCGCTTTCGGCTCATTTCCCCCGGCGACCGCCGGGATGATCGACAGCACACTCCCTTCGGGGAGCGCGGTGTCCAAGCCCGCGAGCGCGTGCACGTTCTCCTGGCCCAAATAGACGTTCACGAAACTTCGGATCTGGCCTTCGGGGGTTAAAATCCTCGCCAACACGCCGGGGTGGGCCGCGTCCAAGCAAGCGAGCGCTTGTCCGACCGTCGTGCCCTCCACGGCAAGCTCCTCGGCGCCCGCCGTCAAGCTCCGCAAAGGCATCGGTATGCGCACGATCACCCTGCTCATAACACCACGTCCTCCTCGTAGAATTGGCCCGCGTCACGTCGCCAGGAGCGAATGGCGTTGATACCGTCGCGCGCAACCGAGACGATAAGGTAAGACCAACCTTCCCAGGCCGCCGCCCGATCGGTTTCCGAGGGTTCCGCCGGGTGGTCGGGGTGAGAGTGCCAAACCCCGACGATCTCCAAACCGCGCGCGCGCGCATCGCGATCCGCCGCCA
>JBOIDM010000241.1:0-4969 GCA_050740575.1 Gammaproteobacteria bacterium | reverse complement strand
GAATAGGGCCCCGAGGTATCGTAAAGGGTAATGCTTGGGTTTTGCTCCGTGCTTGATGAGGCCACCGTTGGCGATTGCGCGACCTCCCGCATCGGGACCTTGATATCCGCCGCCCGTCCAAAGACGTAGGTCTTGCGCGAGTTGGGGAACGGTTGCAGCGCTTCGGCGTCGAGACCACCGATGTCATCGGACACCCGCTCGGGGACAGCATTCATGGCTACACCTCGTACTATGTCAAGAGGCGCAGGGATTCGGCGAGCTGTAGCGCTTCCCTACGCCGGTATTAACCGGATCAGGTTCAAAGGGTATCTCTCAGCCCGGCGCACGCGCATCCGGGGCACCCCTAGCTGCGAACAGTGAGATCACACTATATAATAAAAGCCGCTTGGATCCACCCGAATTCTAGGAACCGTTGCATGTTAATGAATGCCGAGCAAGCAAGATTCAATATGATCGAGCAGCAAATCCGGACCTGGGAAGTGTTGGACCAGCGTGTGCTCGAATTGCTGACCGAGGTGCCGCGCGAGGTGTTCGTTCCGGCCGAGTTTCGCCGACTGGCGTTCGCGGACATGTGTATTCCACTGGGCGCCGGGGAAATCATGATGGCCCCGAAGGTCGAGGCTCGCATGCTCCAAGCGCTCGCTATCGAGCCAAAGGACGGTATCCTTGAAATAGGTACCGGCAGCGCTTATGTGACGGCCTTACTCGCCAGGCTCGGTAGCCAGGTAACGAGTCTCGAAATTAATCCGGAGTTTACACGGCGGGCCGAAATCTTGCTCGGGCGCCGAGGAATCACTAACGTCAAGCTTGTCGTAGGCAACGCCTTTGCAACCCATGACTCCGGGGGACCTTATGACGTCATCGCGGTGACGGGATCGGTGCCCATCTTGACCGAACATTTTCAACAGCAACTGGCACTCAAGGGGCGGCTATTCATCGTGGTCGGCCAGTCCCCGATCATGGACGCGCGTCTCATCACGCGCACTGGACCCGGCGCATGGAATAGCGAAAGCCTTTTTGAGACGGATTTGCCGCAGCTTCACGGCGCACCGCAACCGCTACGATTTGTGTTTTAGCCACGGTCGCTGAACTTAGAATTGACCTCTAAGGGCAGGTGAATTTAATATCCACCTGTGCTCAAGCCGAGATAGATTATGAAAATTAGTCATATCTTGAAAGAAAAGGACGGACACGTCTATACGATTGGTCCCGAGAGTTCCATGAAGGACGCGCTGCGCGAGATGCTCGCTCATAACATCGGCTCACTGGTGGTGTTGGATGGCGGGGCCATGATCGGCATCCTGAGCGAACGCGACATGCTGCGCACCGTGTACAACAATGAGCGCGATTGGGTGAGTGTCAAGGTCAGCACGGCGATGACCAGCGAGGTCGTCACCGCTAAGCTCGGCGATACCGCCGATTACGCCATGGATATGATGACCAAGCATCGCATCCGCCACCTGCCCGTGCTCGACGGAATCAAACTGGCAGGCGTTTTGTCGATCGGTGATATCGTGAAGACGAATCTCACCGAAACGGCGTTTCAAAACCAACTGCTCAAGAATTTTATTCGCAACTGGCCGGAACAAAGCGGAGCCGGTTCCTAGGCTCGACCGGCGCTTCCAGATCCGGCGTTAGACCCCACACTCGGAACCAGCAAGCGATTCCGGGCTAGTCGGATCACCGGTGTCGCCGGTGATCTCAAGGTTATTGTCCTTACCGAAACCAACAAGAAACTCATAGAGCATCGGATCGCTGTCTTCCATCCGCGTATCGACCTCGATGCATTTAAGCTCATCGCGAACAATGAGCCGGATAAAGGGCGGAAACACCGCGCGCCGATCTGGACCGTAGGCGGCGGTCGCATGATAGAGACGCTCGGCCCAGTCGCTCGGCCTGAATTTCTTGCCGTCTCGGGTGATCCCACGGATGATGATAACCGACATTGATGAGCTAAGCCTCGTGCATTGAGCTCAGAGCTTGTAAGGAAATCGTAGCGGGCAAGCGGGCTGCCCAGTAGATTTATTCACAAGCTCTCAGCGCGGCGTGAGCCCATTGGATCATCGCCGGATCCCCTAAGACGCCAAGCGACCGAGCAAGCTTGTGGTCGATTGCGGGCCTGTAACGTCAGCGGTAACGGAAAAGCGTTCTTTCGGATCGGGATCGCCAGCCAGCGTGTAGCCCTCGCCCGGGTAGAGCTTTCCCAATAACTGCTCTAAGGCCGGCGAAAACGTCTCGAAAGTCTGATCGGAATTCGGCGCGGCCAACCTGTCGTTGGCAAACACCTGGATTTCGTTGGCGCGGACCCGCAGCCGTCCCGCAAGCCCTAGCTCTTGCTCGAGGCATTGAGCCGCAAGCAATGCCAGCTTAGACACCGAGGCTAGGCAGTCCGCAAGGCCGCCGCGGAAAGGGCGTTTTCGATAGTAGACGACACCTCTCCGGCCCCGGTGCTCGTCAATACCGTAGTTTCCCTCGTAGGTCAAAAGAACGATCCCCGGGCCCTGGTAAACATGACTGTAGTCGGCCACATCAATGAGAAGATCCGGCAGTGCGCGGTTCTGAATCCAGCGATGCAACATAGGAATGAACTCGACCAGCCCAAGGGGCTCCTGCTCTTCGATAAAAAACTTTACGCCGACCTTGGAGATCTCCATGGCTTAGACTTAGGAGCGCTGCAGCAGAATCGCGGTTTCGCGCGACGCGATATTACCTTGCTCCAGCAGTCGCCCATGGCAGGCATAGGCCGCCTCGATGAAGAGCTGGGCTTCTTCGATGAGATAACGCGCTTGCTCCTGGCTGTACTTGCGGTCGGTATCCGCGTGGCGATTGAAGAGGTATTGCGCGAATTTTCCTCCGGCATATTGGTCATGAAAAACTTCGGTGTCGCAAAAACGTTTCTTGAATTCGCTCGCGATCGCATCCGGATTATTCGAAACATCCAGGAATTGGGTGCGGATAAGCGCCTTCGCCGCCTCAAGCATAGCGTTGTAGGCCGTATCGTCAGCTAACCTGAAATCACCGCGATCGAAGTGCAATTGAGCCTCAAAGTACTGCCGTTCGGCCGACTGCAGGTCGAATTCGGCGCGTGAGACGACCTCTCCGGCACATTCCCCGGTGCCGATGTCACTCACGGTAAATTCACGCGGATCGCGCCAGTCGGAGTAATAGCTGCGATCGTGCTCATAGGGCGGGACGACGGACAGCTCATCCACCAAGGCCTTGATCGCTTGCTTGCCGGCACGCTCGATGTACGTGCGAAATGCTTCTCCCGCGTTTCGTTCTTGCAGGTATTTGGCGGTGATACGCTCGACAAAATCGGGTACCCGCTTCGAGGGGATCGCCCCGATCGTCAGACCGTAGGCGCCTGCGTTGTGCTCCCATTGCCCGCCCAGGACCACCCGGAAGTGGGGCACCGTGGTGCCACCGACTTTCCGGCTCACCCCGTAGAAACCCAGGTCCGCGAGATGATGTTGTCCACAGGCATTGAAACAACCGCTGATCTTGATATGTAGAGCATTCACCGCCGCATCGAGACCGGGAGCAATTTCCGCGAGCCGCTGGCTCAATTCTCCCGCTAAGCCGCGCGAGGACGCGATCCCTAGCTTGCAGGTATCGGTGCCCGGGCATGCGACCACATCACTCACCGTGCCGGCGCCGGGCGTGCCCAGCCCGATCGCGCACAAGCCTTCATATAAGCCGGGCAAATCCGCCTCGGCGACCCACCGGAGGACGATATTCTGCTCCACCGTCGTACGCACGTTGTCCCCCGAATAACGTCTGGCGAGATCAGCCAGCCGCCGCATTTGCCAGGAGGTAATGTCCCCTATGGGAAGCGTCACCGCCGCGACGGCGTACCCGCTTTGCTTTTGCCGGTAGGCGTTGGAGGCGCGCCAACGCTCGAACGCATTGTCGCGCGCGGCGCCGTTCAGCGGTCGCGGCGCATGCAGCGGGTGCTCGCGGTGACCTGGAACTTCTTGCAGATAGGAGGTCCAGGCCGCATCCTGCGCTAAGGTGGCACGTTCCGCTAACACCAGTTCCCGAAATCGATCGATACCGAGCTTGTCGATCAAGAACTTAATGCGCGCCCGGCCGCGGTTTCTCTTTTCACCGAGGCGCGCGAAAACCCGCGCGATCGCTTGCGCAAGCGGCAGAATCTCGGTCTCCGGGACGAAGCTGTCGAAAAGCTTCGCCTGATAGGGCACCGCCCCCAAGCCTCCCCCCACATACATCTCGAAGCCGCGTTGCCCGGTTCCCGAAGCAAGCTGCGCGATAAATCCGAGATCATGCATGTTCACCAGGGCGCAGGCTCGTTGCTTACAGCCCGAAAACGCTACCTTGAACTTGCGCCCGAAATCTTGAGTGTCCGGGTGACCGAGCAGGAAGCGCGCCGTGGCCTGCGCATAGGGAGTGACATCGAAGGCTTCATCGCGGCACACCCCCGCCAAGGGACACGCGGTGACGTTGCGCACACTGTTCCCGCAAGCCTCGCGCGTGGTGATGCCGACGGCGGCGAGGCGCCGCATCAGGTCCGGCGTATCCTCGATGTGCACGAAATGGAGCTGTATGTCCTGGCGGGTCGTGACGTGACTGATACCGTCAGAATATTCCTCCGCCAAATCCGCGAACACGTCCATTTGATCCGGGGTTAATCCTCCATAGGGAAGCTTGATACGCTGCATGCCGGGGGCATCCCACAGCGTGTCGGGACCCTTGGTTAAAGTATTGTCCGGAAACGCGAGGGTCCGATGCGCGATACCGTCGTGGCGTTGACCGTTATCGTAGCGCTGCCCATAGACCCCGCGCCGCAACCGCGTCTCCGCGAAGAGCTTATCCTCGACCTTCCCCTGGCGTTTCAGCTCGATCTGGGTCTCGAAGATGTCGATTTCGCGCCCAAGCTCGGGCGGTATCTTGGCCCCCAGCACCTCTTTCCACGTCATTCCCGCAGTCTCTCCCAATGAATGCTCGCCGG
>JBOIDM010000240.1:0-3725 GCA_050740575.1 Gammaproteobacteria bacterium | reverse complement strand
CGAGATAGCGATCCAGATAAACGGGCCGCCCCGCGTCGGCTTGGGCCGCGCCCGAATGCGCCGCCATGCTCGACAGAATCCCTTTACAGCGCATCACCTGGCTGCGTAATAGCTGAAATTTTTCCGCGAGTGTCTCGTTGTCCTCATAGTCGTGTTCCAATTCCTTGGCCAAGATGGCGATGGTCGCGAGCGGGGTCCCCAGCTCGTGCGCGGTTCCGGCGGCCAGCGTACCCAAGGCCGCCAGTTGACCGGCTTCGAGCGCTTTTTCCCGTGCGAGCGCGAGATCCCGATCGTGTTGGCGCAAGGTCGATCCCATGCGCGCCACGAAATACGCCACGACCATGGCGCTCAATAGAAACCCGAGCCACATCCCCCAGACATGAACGGTAAACTCATGTCCGATCTCAGTGCTCTCCGGGGGATGGACTTCGACGAATAGCGGGTGCACATGAACGAACAAGAGCCCGGTGTAAAAAAGCGCCGCCTCGGCGGCGATGATCCAGGTGTAGCGGCGCGGTAACAGGGCCGCGGCGACGATGACGGGCAAGAGCAGCAAGGATGCGAATGGATTAGCCGATCCTCCTGTAAACAATAACAGCACCGCCAGCCCCAGGACATCGACGAGAAGCTGTAGAAAGATGCCGCGCTCCGAAACCGGGATCCCCGATTGAAGGGTGCGCCAACTGAGAAACGTGAATCCGCCGAGAGCGATGATGACTATCGCCACGGGGAGTATTGAGGGCGGCGTCGCCAGGATATAATGGGCGGCGATGGCCGCGGCGAGTTGCCCGCAGATCACGACCACCCGCACCATTAGCAAGTATTGTAGACAAAGCTTCGACAGCACGCTGTCGCGGGGGGCTGAATCGGAGTTCGGGTTTGTGAGCATCATTGGGGTCCGGCGACCGGTGAGCTACGGCAGTACTGAAACGCCTGTCAGACCCACAATGCTATTCCGGCATTGCCGATCTAGCAAGCTTATCCGGACGACGCGCCGATATACAAGCAAACATGAACAACAACCCACAGCGCCTTGGCAAATACCGTATCCTGAGGGAGCTATCCCGCAACAGCTCGGCGGCGGTTTTTCTCGGCCAAGACCCCTACGTCGATCGCCCGGTCGCACTCAAGGTGCCCGCGGCGAGGGTTGCAGAGGCTGCTCCGGAGGAAACGCGGAATCGATTTTTTATCGAGGCGCAAACCACCGCGGCGTTGCGTCATCCCAACATCGTGCAAATATTCGACGCCGGAATCGAAGGCGACACCTGTTATATCGCGATGGAGTACATCATGGAGGGGACGACGCTTAAAAGGCATTGTACGCCGGATCGGCTGTTGCCCGTGGAGCGTGTCGTCGAGCTTATTTTTAGATGCGCGAAAGCCCTGGATTATGCCCACGAGAAGGGGGTGCTACACCGCGACATCAAGCCCACCAATCTCTTATTGACCCCCGAGGGCGAGGTCAAGATCGGCGATTTCGGTATCGCATACATCAACCGCGGCAACAGCAAGGATGGTCTGATGCTTAGCTTCGCGGGCTCGCCAGGCTATATGTCACCCGAGCAGGTCCAAGAAGAGCCCATCACAGGCCAAACCGATCTCTTTTCTTTGGGCGTGGTCATGTATGAAATGCTGACCGGCCGACACCCCTTTTACGCCGAGCGTTTCTCGGAGGTGATCCATCGCGTCGTTAACGAAGATCCCCTGCCGATGAGCGCGCACCGGCCGGATACTTCCCCCGTCTTGGAACGCATCGTTGCTCGTGCGCTCGAAAAAGCGCCCGCGAACCGATATAAACGCGGTCTCGATTTGGCTTCGGATCTCGCGGCGGTTTTCGGATCTCTATGGGTGCCCGCGCGTGACATATCTTTGAGCGAGCGCTTTCACGAGCTGCGGCGGCTCGCGTCTTTTTCCGAGTTTAGCGATGAAGAACTATGGACGATCATCCGCGGCAGTATCCGGCAAGAGTTCTCGGACGATGACCCGATACTGACCGGCGGCGAGATTGAGGGCGCGTTCTATATCATCGTGGAAGGCAGCGCCGTCGTCGTGCAAGCGGATAAGAAGACCGCCTTACTCAACGAGGGCGGCTGCTTCGGGGAAATCGGCAAGATCAGCGAGGGCGCACGGGCCGCGACGATCGTAGCGAATCGCCATTGTTCGGTGCTCAAGATCAACGAAACGATGCTGGAGCGGTTATCACCGGAGTGTCAGCTGCGTTTTTACCGACTGTTCATGAAGAGCATGCTCCAGCGCTTGGCGAGCATTACGGAATTCGCCTTGAAGCGCTTGGCGTAATTTGCATTGAATACCGAAAGCTTAATCAGCCACGCACCGCGATGATCCTGCGGCTGCCGCGAACCGTCGTCGTCTTAGGTCTGGTCTCATTTCTGAACGACGCCGCGAGCGAGATGATCACGCCGCTCCTGCCGGTTTTTTTGGTAACGATGCTCGGCGCCGGCCCGGCGATCGTCGGCTTGATCGAGGGTATCGCGGAGTCGCTGTCGAGTATCCTCAAGCTCGTTTCCGGGTGGCTCGTGGACCGGGGGTGGAGCGGCAGGCGCTTGGTCTTGGGGGGATACGGACTCTCGAACAGCGTCCGGCCGCTGCTCGGCCTCGCGTTCGGGTGGTCCTGGGTCCTCGTGCTGCGAGCGCTGGATCGCATCGGCAAGGGGCTGCGGACCTCGCCGCGCGACACCATGATCGCCGTGAGCGTGCCATTCGTAGACCGCGGCCGGGCTTTCGGCTTCCATCGGGGTATGGATCACGCCGGCGCCATGGTGGGAGCGGCGATTGCATTTGCCTTGCTTTACGCGGGCGTCGAGCTTCAGACGGTGTTCATGCTCTCCGTCATCCCGGGGATTGTGGTGATGCTCCTGCTGGGGGGCGCCTTGTCTCGAGGTGTCATCGCGCATCGCATGGAGCACCCCCCGCTCAGTTGGCGGCGTCTCGCGTGGCCGCTCCGGGGATTGATACTTTCCTCTGGGGTGCATGCGCTCGCGACCCTGCCCGAGGCGTTCCTGGTGCTCTGGGCCACGGAACACGGCGTAGGGACCGCGGCGATCCCGTTGTTGTGGATGTTCGCGCATGCTGGTAAATCGATCCTGGCCTACGCCGCCGGCGATCTCTCAGACCGCTTGGGGCGCGTGGCGGTCGTTGTGGCCGGATGGAGCGGACGCATCGCGGTGATGCTACTGATCATGACGCTGAACGATGGCCCTTTGGCGGTTTGGTGCCTTTTCATAGCCTACAGCGCCGCCCTGGCCTGCTCCGAAGGGGCGGAACGAGCGCTCATCGGTGACTATGCGCCGAACCCTCAGAAGGCCACGGCTTTCGGGCTATATCATTTAGCATCGAGCTTGTTTGCTCTGCCGGGCGCGATCGGCTTAGGGCTGGTGTGGGAGTGGTGGGGCTGGAACGCCGCCTTGGCGACGGCGGCCGTCATCACCGCGGTCGCGGCCGGGGTCTTCTTAATACTGGTTTCGCGAATGTCCGGTGCGGCGCGGGCAGGCTTGCGCGACGCGGGCTAGTCCGAGTCGGCGTGACCTCGCTGTGCATGGATGAAGCGCTGCATGAGCCCGCGCGTCGAGCCGTCGTGGTCGGGACCGATCGCTCCGTTTTCCAACTCAGCCGCGATCCGCGTGGCGAGTTGTTTACCGAGCTCGACTCCCCATTGATCGAAGGAATTGATTCTCCATATCGCGCCTTCGACGAAGGTCTTATGC
>JBOIDM010000239.1:0-1861 GCA_050740575.1 Gammaproteobacteria bacterium | reverse complement strand
GGGACATGTAGTTCGCCAGGCACCGGCTCCTTCTGCAGGATCGCTTCGATGCTGATCCGAAGATCACCGAAGATGCGCGTGATGTCCGCCAAGACGCCCGGCTGATCCACCGCTTGCATGCGTAAGTAATAGGCTGTGGCGACCGTATCCATGGGAGCCACGCGGCGGTTCGACAGGGCCGCCGGTTGAAAAGCCAGATGAGGAACTCGGTTCTCCGGATCGGAGGTGAGCGTACGCACCACGTCCACGAGATCGGCCACCACTGCCGAGGCCGTCGGCTCGGCGCCGGCCCCGGCCCCGTAATACAAGGTCTGGCCGACGGCATCGCCCTTGATGAGCACCGCGTTCATCACCCCCATGACATTGGCAAGGAGTTGCCGCCGCGGCACCAAGGTCGGGTGTACCCGCAACTCGATGGTGTCTCCGGCATCGCGTGCGATCCCGAGGTGCTTGATCCGGTAACCCAGTTGCTCCGCGTAATCAATGTCAGCCTGCGTGATCTTACTGATTCCCTCCGTATACACCTTGTCGAACTGCAGAGGAATGCCGAAGGCGATCGCGGCCAGGATCGTGAGCTTGTGCGCCGCGTCGATGCCCTCGACGTCAAAAGTCGGATCAGCCTCCGCGTAGCCGAGGCGCTGCGCCTCGCGCAACACGGTCCCGAAATCGCGGCCTTTATCCGCCATCTCGGTGAGGATAAAATTCCCGGTCCCGTTGATGATGCCGGCGAGCCACTCGATACGGTTTCCGGCGAGCCCTTCGCGAATCGCCTTAATGATCGGTATTCCGCCGCCCACGGCGGCCTCGAAGGCCACCATCACACCTCGCGCCTGGGCGGCTTGGAACACTTCGTTACCGTGCATTGCGATCAAGGCTTTGTTCGCCGTTACCACGTGCTTGCCGTTGGCGATGGCCTTGAGCACCAGGGTGCGGGCCGGTTCTACCCCGCCGATCAACTCGACCACGATCCGGATCTCGGGATCGTTAACGACCGTCAGCGGATCGCCCGTGATTGCAATCCCATCGAGGGGCAGGCCGCGGGGTTTATCGAGATCGCGCGCGGCCGCGCGGCTGACTTCAATCGCCCTTCCGGCGCGGCGGGTGATTTCATCTCGGTTGCGGCGCAAGACCTGGATGGTCCCGCCGCCCACAGTGCCGAGCCCGAGGAGCCCGACTTGTACGGGATTCAAGTCCTGCGCTCCGTTGTGAATGGTGCGCGGTTCCAGCGTGACCGGGTGGCCGGCGAGCTACAAGCCATGGACCGAACGCACCGGTATCGCGTTGCCCTTGCGCAGCATCTCGCGGACCCCCCGGATGGCCTGCCGGGTCCGGTGCTCGTTCTCGATGAGCGCGAAGCGTACGTACTGATCGCCGTACTCGCCAAAACCGATCCCAGGCGAGACCGCCACCTTGGCTTCCGAGAGAAGTTTCTTGGAAAACTCCAAGGATCCCAAATCCCGGAAAGGCTCCGGGATCGGCGCCCAAACGAACATCGTCCCGCGCGGTTTCTCGACGCTCCAGCCGGCGGCGTTGAGCCCCTCGCAGAGCACGTCGCGGCGGCGCCAGTACATGCGCCTAATCTCGGCAAGGCAGTCCTGCGGCCCGTCCAGGGCCGCGATGGCGGCTATTTGAATCGGGGTGAAGGTCCCATAGTCCAAGTACGACTTGAGCCGGGCCAAAGCCTTCACCAATAGGGGATTACCCACCATGAAACCTACGCGCCATCCCGGCATGTTGTAGCTCTTGGAGAGTGAAAAGAATTCCACCGCAATGTCCTTGGCGCCCGGCACTTGCAAAATGGAAGGCGCCTGATAGCCATCGAAAACTAAGTCCGCGTAGGCCAGGTCTTGAATGACCCAAA
>JBOIDM010000238.1:0-4351 GCA_050740575.1 Gammaproteobacteria bacterium | reverse complement strand
GGGCGAAGATCGCCGTCAGAAGCAAGGACCCTCGAATTGATCCGGTCGGCGCCTGTGTCGGCATGCGCGGCTCACGCGTGCAAGCCGTCTCCAACGATCTCGCCGGAGAACGGGTCGATATCATCCTTTGGAATGAAAACCCGGCGCAGTTCGTCATTAATGCCATGTCGCCCGCCGAAGTCGTGTCCATCATGGTGGATGAGGATGCGCACAGCATGGATGTGGCCGTCGTGGAGGAGCAACTATCGCAGGCGATCGGCCGTAGCGGCCAGAACGTGCGGCTTGCGAGCCAACTGACCGGCTGGGAACTGAATGTGATGACCGAAACCGAAGCGGCGGACAAGACCGAGGCGGAATCCCAGCGTATCCAGCGGATATTCGTAGAAAATCTGCATGTCGACCAGGAGGTCGCTAACATTTTGGCGCAGGAAGGCTTCTCGAGCATCGAGGAAGTCGCGTTTGTTCCGGAACAGGAAATGATCGAGATCGAGGAATTCGACGCGGATCTGGTGGCCGAGCTACGCAATCGGGCCAAGGATTGGTTATTGACCAAGGCTATTGCCACCGAGGAACGTCTGGGTGATGTCGCGCCGTCGGAGGATCTGCTCAATATGGAGGGCATGGATCCCGAGTTAGCTTACCGCTTAGCCGCACGGGCCATTGTAACGATGGAAGATTTGGCGGAGCAGTCGGTAGACGAGCTGGTAGAAATCGGCAGCATCAGCGGCGAGCGCGCCGGCCGGCTAATCATGACCGCCCGCGCCCCGTGGTTTAAGGCTGCGCAGGAGGAGACCGGAGATCAGGTGCATGGCTGAAGTGACGGTTAAGCAGTTCGCGGACGTGGTCGGAATTTCCATCGATCGACTGCTGGCGCAGCTGGGCGAGGCCGGGCTCGCGGATAAACAACCCGGCGATCCGATGAGCGATCGGGAGAAAAACCAATTGCTTCTCCATCTGCGGCAGCTCCGCGGGCGCACCGATGAAAGCGCTGAACCAAACCGCATCGTCCTGCGCCGCAAGACCATCAGTGAGATCAAGCTCCCTACCGATCGGCGTAGCGTGCGCAGCAGCAGCACAAAAACGGTGAGCGTCGAGTTCCGCAAGAAGCGCACCTATGTGAAACGTAGCGTATTCGCGGAGGCAGAGGCGCAGCGCCGAGCCGACCAGACCGCGGAACAAGACCGGTTGGTGGCTCTGGAGATTGACCGCGCCCGCGAGGAAGAGATTAAAGCCCAGGAGATGGAAGCGCGCCGGCACGCCGAGGAAGCGGAGGCTCGTGCACGGGCGGACGCCGAGCAGGAACGAGTTCCGCCGGTGGAGGAAGCGCTCCGCGAAGAGCCGCCGCGGATCCTGATCCCGGCCGTCGCGGAGCCGTCGGTAAAGCGTCAAGCCTACCCCGATAAGGTCCCAGCTAAGCGTCAAAAGGAGCTGCCTGGAGAACCGGTCATCGATCAGCGCGAGTTGCATGTTGCGATCAATAGAACAACCCGCCGGAAAAAGAAACCGGGGCTTCGGCGCGTGGTCGTGCCGCTCGCGCCCAAGCACGGGTTCGAAATGCCGACCGCGCCCATCGTGCGTGAGATCGCGATTCCTGAACGAGTTACAGTCGCGGAGTTGGCACAACGGATGTCGGTCAAGGCGGCTGAGGTCATCAAGGTCATGATCAACCTCGGGACAATGGCGAGCATCAATCAAGTGCTCGATCAGGAGACGGCGGTGATCGTGGTTGCGGAGATGGGCCACAAGGCGAAGCTGCTGAAAGCCGATGCGGTAGAGGCGGAACTGCTCGGAGTTACCGATACCATCGAGTGCGAGAAAATAGCACGCCCCCCCGTGGTCACGATCATGGGCCATGTCGATCACGGCAAGACCTCATTGCTCGATTACATACGCCGTACCCGCGTTGCCGCCGGAGAGGCCGGTGGGATCACGCAGCATATCGGTGCTTATCATGTAACGGTTCCGGAGGGCTCCATAACGTTTTTGGATACGCCGGGTCATGCGGCGTTCACGGCCATGCGGGCGCGCGGGGCTAAAGTCACCGACATCGTGGTATTAGTGGTTGCGGCCGACGACGGGGTGAAAACGCAAACGATCGAGGCCGTGCAGCATGCGCAGGCGGCGAAAGCGCCGATATTGGTCGCCGTCAATAAGACGGATAAGCCAAGCGCGGACCCCGAGCGCGTTAAGCAAGAGTTAACGGGGCACGGTATCGTACCGGAGGAGTGGGGTGGGGATACGATTTTCGTGAATGTTTCCGCCAAGACCGGGGAAGGTATCGACCGCTTGCTGGAATCGATCCTGCTGCAGGCCGAGGTTCTCGAGCTCCTGGCGGCGCCGACCGGACCGGCATCGGGGGTCGTGATCGAATCCCGATTGGACAAGGGTCGCGGCCCGGTGGCCACGATCTTGGTGCAACAGGGCGTGCTTAAGCGCGGCGATATTTTGTTGACGGGCCAGGAATTTGGCCGGGTCCGAGCGATGTTGGATGAAAACGGTCTATCGATCGAGGAAGCCGGACCGTCGCTGCCCGTGGAAGTCTTGGGTTTGTCGAGTGCCCCCAATGCGGGCGATGAGGCGGTGGTCGTCGCCGATGAACGCAAGGCGCGCGAGATCGCTCAGGTTAGGCAGGGTAGGACCCGGGAGGGCAAGCTCGCGCGGCAACAAGCGGCCAAGGTGGATGATGTTCTGCTACAGATGGAGGAAGGAAAGACCAGTAGCCTGAACGTCTTGATTAAAGCCGACGTACAAGGATCCGCCGAAGCCTTGGTCGATGCCTTGACGCAACTCGCCACCGACGAGGTGCGCGTCAACGTCATCGCGAGCGGTGTGGGCGGGATCAGCGAGTCCGATGTCAATCTCGCCGTGGCGTCGAAGGCGATCGTGATCGGGTTCAACGTGCGCGCTGACGCCAGCGCCCGCAAGTTGGTCGAAGAAACCGGCGTGGAACTTCGTTATCACAGCATTATTTACCACGTGATCGATGAAATGAAAGCGGCATTGAGCGGTATGCTCGCGCCGGAGGTCAAGGAGCAGATCATCGGCATGGCGGAAGTACGCGATGTATTTCGGTCGTCGAAGTTTGGCGCGATCGCGGGTTGTATCGTCACAACCGGCGCCGTGCGCCGTGCCAACCCGATACGCGTGCTGAGAAATAACATTGTGATCTACGAAGGGCAACTGGAGTCGCTGCGGCGCTTTCGGGACGATGTCAACGAAGTTAAATCCGGCACCGAGTGCGGAATTGGCGTTAAGGACTACAACGACGTGAAGCCGGGCGATCAGATTGAAGTCTTCGAGCGCATCACGCTTGCACGCAGCATCTAGGGTGCAATGGCGCAGGAATTCGGCCGCGAGCTACGCCTTGCGGAGCAAATCAAACGGGAGCTCGCGCCGCTCGTATCCCGGATCGCGAAGGACGCCCGTTTGGGTCTTGTGACCGTCACGGCGGTGGATCTCACGTCAGACCTGCACGACGCCAAGGTCTATGTGTCCTGCCTCGGGGGCAGCGCACAGGAGGTCGTGGAGCGGCTAAAGCACGCCGCGGGGCGTTTCCGAACGGTCTTGGCCCGGCGTTTGAACCTCCGGGCGGTACCGCGCCTGCTCATCCATCATGATGAGACCTCGGAGCGAGTCGAACGTCTGGCGGCGTTGCTCAAGGGGACCGATTCCGGCGGGGGAGTCCCGCGTTCGCGCTAGAATTGCCCGTTGAGCGCGATGGCGAGCCGTCACGGCCGGCAGGGCCGAGATATCCATGGCGTCTTATTGTTCGACAAGCCACCTGGCCTTAGCTCCAACGATGCCCTGCAACGCGTAAAGCGCTTATTTCACGCCCGCAAGGCCGGGCACACCGGAAGCTTGGATCTCTTGGCCACGGGCCTGTTACCGCTTTGCTTTGGCGAGGCGACCAAGCTTTCGGGGTTTCTCCTGAACGCGAATAAACGTTATCTCGCCACGGTAAAACTGGGCGTCTCGACTACCACCGGCGACGCCGAAGGCGACATCACGCGCACGGTGACGCCGCCCGATTTTGAGCTGGGAGCGCTTCATGAAGTGCTGGCATCGTTCACCGGACGTGTACAGCAGACTCCCCCCATGCATTCGGCGATCAGGCACCAAGGATGCCGGCTTTATGAGCTTGCGCATCAAGGAATCACGGTCGTGCGCGCGCCGCGTACGGTGGTCATACATACTCTGCGTTTGCTGCGCTATGGCGATGACGATCTGGATATTGCGGTTGAGTGTTCCAAGGGCACCTATATCCGAGCGCTCGCGGAAGATATCGGTGAGCGGCTGGCTTGCGGCGCTCACGTGCGGGCGCTACGACGGGTTGGAGTCGGGCCTTTCGACA
>JBOIDM010000237.1:0-1866 GCA_050740575.1 Gammaproteobacteria bacterium | reverse complement strand
CCCGCGCCCAAGACGTTCACGGGCACGCCAGATGATTACCCTTTTGTGCGCGTCCAAGGCGAGGGAGTGCACGAGATCCCGGTCGGGCCGGTGCATGCGGGTGTCATCGAGCCCGGTCATTTTCGCTTTCAAGTGGTCGGCGAAAAGATCCTTCGGCTCGAAGAACGCCTAGGTTACAAGCACAAGGGAATCGAGAAACGCTTCGAAGGCATGGATTTCATGACCGGAGCCCGCCTCGCGGCCCGCATCAGCGGGGACAGCACCGTGGCCCATACCTTTGCCTATGCGCTGGCCATCGAGCATCTCACCGAGAGCGAAGTGCCCTCGCGGGCCGTGTGGCTGCGCGCGCTTTGTCTCGAACGGGAGCGCATCGCCAACCACTTGGGCGATCTCGGGGCGCTCGGCAACGACGCCGGGCTCGCCTTCGGTCTTGCCCAATTCAGCCGCCTCAAGGAAGGAGTGCTGCGCACAAATCACAAGCTCGCGGGGCACCGCTACCTGATGGATGTCGTTACACCGGGCGGGCTCGCTAGGGACTTCGACGACGATGCGGTCGATCTGATCGAGGAGGAGTCCCGACTGCTCATCGGTGCGATCGATCGCTTGCAGGAGATCTATGAAGAACACGCGGGCCTCCAAGACCGGCTGGCGAATACAGGGCAGGTGCGGCCCGAACTTGCCTCACGGTTGGGGCTGATCGGCGTGGCGGGCCGTGCCAGTGGACAGCACCGCGATCTGCGCGTCCAATGCCCTCTGCCGCCTTACGACAAGCTCAGGGTTAAAATGTGCACGCACCAAGACGGCGACGTGGACGCGCGGATCGCAGTGCGTTTCGGCGAGCTGCGAGAATCCTTGCGTCTCCAGAAAGAGATCCTCGCGCAGTTGCCCGAGGGCACCGTCCAGGCGCCGCTCAATGCGGCCGCGCCCTACGCCTGCGGCATCGGCTGGGTGGAAGGCTGGCGCGGCGAGGTGTTCACCTGGGTGCGTGCGGATGACGCCAATCGCATCGATCGCTGCCATCCCCAGGACCCCTCCTGGGTGCTCTGGCCGGCCTTGGAGTATGCGGTATCAGGCGACATCGTCCCGGATTTTCCGCTGGCGAATAAATCCTTCAACTTGAGCTACAGCGGACACGATCTGTAGACCCCGGCACCAGAAACGATGTATAGGATCCTCCGAGACACGCTGCGTGTGGGCATCATCACGGAAGCCCCGCCAGCCTCCGACGACTGTCTTCGCAACCAGTCCCAGAGACTCGAGGCCGCGGCGATCAAGCGTTTTGGGCATAGTCTCGCCATTCGGCACGTGGACGCCGGCTCCTGCAATGGCTGCGAGCTCGAGATCCACGCGCTCAACAACCCCTATTACATGCTGGAAGGATTGGGTTTTCGTTTCGTCGCCTCGCCCCGCCACGCGGATCTGCTCCTGGTCACCGGCCCCGTGTCTCGGCATATGGAGACCGCACTCAAGCGGACCTATACGGCGATGCCGGACCCGAAGCTCGTATTGGCGGTCGGTGACTGCGGGCGCGATGGCGGGATCTTCGGTTGCAGCTATGCGAGCCTCGGAGGGGTGAGCGCGGTGATCCCCGTCGATGTCGTGGTGCCGGGGTGCCCGCCTTCCCCCATGGCTCTGCTACAGGGCCTGATCACGGCGGTTACCGCCGAGGATCTCTTGACAACCTCGCGCTAACTGCTGAAGATGTCCCGCCGTTTCCGTGGCACACTCCCCTCCGGCAGTTCGGTGAGATACCGAACAGTTTGGCTATGTAGCTCAGCCGGTTAGAGCGCGGCACTCATAATGCTGAGGTCGGTGGTTCGAGTCCACCCATAGCCACCAGAATCAATAGCTTATAAAATACTCTTC
>JBOIDM010000236.1:0-6467 GCA_050740575.1 Gammaproteobacteria bacterium | reverse complement strand
GCCAGGCCGCCGCTGAGATCGCGTTGCAGAACGCTCTGTGACAACGGGAGCACCGCGGCCAGCGCGTTACTGGTGGCGGCGGGATCGGTGGCATCGGCCTCGATGAGCAGCGCCGGTTTCTCACCGCGAAAGAGCTTGCGCGAGAAGTCCGGTGGAATGGTCACGACAAACTGGACTTCTCCGCGCGCGAGCAGCACCTCGCCATCCCTTTCCGAATCGAGGACCTGGGTCAGGCGAAAGTAGCCCGTGTTTAAGAGCCCCTGCACGAAGCTGCGGCCTACGTCGCTGTGGTCCTGGACGATCAGCGCCGTTGGCAAGCCCTTGGGATCGTTGTTGATGGCAAAGCCGAAGAGGAGCAGCTGGATGATCGGAATGCCGATGATCATGCCGAACGTCAGCCGGTCGCGCTTGAGCTGAATGAACTCCTTAATAACGATGCCCCACCAGCGGGAGAAGGAAAAGCGACTCATGGGATGAAGCGGTCCTCGGTCTCGCTCATCAGGTGGATGAACACGTCTTCGAGGCCCGACTCGATGCGTTCCCAGTGGTGGGCGCCAGCGCCACGGATCGCGTCGATACTGGCTTCCAAGCGTGCGGCATCGAGACCTGTGAGGTGCAGCGAGCTGCCGAAGGCGATGATCTGATCGACGCCCGGTTTACCCTCAAGCTTTCTCGCGAGCGCCGTGAGGTCGCCGCCGCTCGCCTCCCAAGTCGTGAGTCCTTGGCGGGCGACGATTTCAGCAGCGGTGCCCTGGGTGAGCAGCCGGCCGGAGGCGATATAGGCCAGCTTGTGGCACCGCTCGGCCTCGTCCATGTAGTGGGTCGAAACCAGCACCGAAATGCCGCGGGCCGCGAGCCCGTGGATCTCCTCCCAGAAGTCGCGGCGTGCCTTGGGGTCGACACCCGCGGTCGGCTCGTCGAGCAGCAGAAGCTCCGGGGTATGCAGCATGCACGCCGCCAAGGCGAGCCGCTGCTTCCAGCCGCCGGAGAGCGTGCCGGCGAGCTGGCTTGCGCGGGACGCGAGGCCAAGGCTCTCTAGGGCGTGATCGACGGTTGCGCGACGAGCTTTTATACCGTAGAGCCGGGCCACGAAATCGAGGTTCTCGCGGATCGAGAGGTCCTCCCACAGCGAAAATTTCTGGGTCATGTAGCCGACGCGCCCCTTGACCTCGGCGCGCTCGCGAATGATGTCGAAGCCGAGGCAAGTCCCTGCTCCCGAATCGGGGGTCAGCAGCCCGCACAGCATTCGGATCGAGGTGGTCTTGCCGCTGCCGTTGGGGCCAAGAAAACCGAAGATCTCCCCGCGCCGAACCCGCAGGGAAAGATCAACCACGACGTGCTTTTCTGCGAAATGCTTGTTGAGGCCGCGGACGTCGACGGCGTAGTCGGATGCCGGCATATTTACGATCAGCTTTAGCGGAAGTTCATTGCAGGCGCACGTCGAGCGGTTGGCCCGGATGCAGGCGCGCGGCGTCTTGCGCGCTCGGCTCGGCTTCGACCAGGAACACAAGTTTGCTCCGGCTCTCGTTGCTGTAAATCACGGGCGGCGTGTACTCGGGCTGGGGCGAAATGTAACTGATCTTGGCCGCAATGGCCGCCGCGCACCCGTCGCATCTGGCCTCGACGGCGTGGCCAAGCGAGAGCTTACCGACGACGGTTTCCGGCACGTAGAAACGCAGCTTGACGTTACCGGACGGAAGCAGGCTCACGACCGGGCTGCCCGCCGGCACCCACTCGCCTTCGCGGTACAGCGTGTCGAATACCAATGCCGCCTTGTCGGCCTTGGCGGTTTTCCTGGCTAGCCGCCAGGACCGCTGCTCGAGTTGCGCGCGCGCGGCGGCCGATTCGGCGGCCGCGGCGCGGATCTCCTGGTCGCGTCCCGCGAGCTGGGCGCTTTTCAACTGATGGGTAAGTTCGGCGACACGCGCACGATCGCTCTTCGTAGTCGCGATACGGGTATCCAAGCGTTCGGCCGCGATGAAACCGTTGGCGATCAGCTTTTCATCGCGCTTCAGCTCTATCGCGGAAAGCTGGGCGGCGGCGATCGCTTGGGCTAGCTGCGCCTTGATCACGTCGAGCTCCTCGGGACGCTTGCCGGAGTTGAGGTTGGCGAGCCGCGCCTCGGCCGCCTGCAAGCGCGCCTCCGCCTCGCGCCGTGCCGCGGCTTCGTTCTCTTGTTCGAGGACAAACAGGGGCGCTCCGCCGGCGATGATTTGCCCGCGCCGCACCTGAAGCTTCTCCAGCGTGCCGGAATAGGGAACGGCTACGCGGACAAACTCGCCCTCAACGTAGCCCTGATAGAGCGGCGGCTCCGCGGCGCCGCAACCCAACAGAGAAAGGGCGCAAGCTAATGCGGCGCCCGCGAGTCGCGCGTTTGACGTTTTTGCATGAGCTTCTGGATTTGGCATGCTGAAGGTAAAGAGACTCCCACCTTTCACGATCCGCAGCCTGGTCGGCCGCTCCCCAAACCTCCAAGCTCGGCGTCACCTTTTTTTGGCGTCCGCGGGAGCGCATTGATCGGCGATTCTGATGTCATCGTCCAGGCGCTTTATCTGCTCAACAATGTTGACCAGTTTCCGGCCGTTTTGGGAGAGGGAATATTCTGTTCTGGGCGGCACTTCTGCATAGACATGCTTCGACACCAAGCCATAGTCGGTCAGTTTGCGTAACCGCTCGGAAAGAACTTTGGTGGAAATTCCTTCTATGTGGCGTTCCAAAGCTCCAGGGCGCGTGACTCCGGCAGCGACGGCTTGTAGTACCGATACCGACCACTTGCAACCTACCACGTCTTCGAGTTTCTGATAGGCGGCTCGCAGCGCGGGCGATGATTTTTTTAATTCTCGCATTTTCCTCAAGTTACACGAAAAGGTTACCGGTGAACCGAAAAGTGCCTCCTATACGGCGCATAGCGTTTTTTCTACTATGCCTAGCGTACTGTAGCACTAAATAGTAACCAACATCTGGAGGCTGTTATGAAGACCAAAGCCATTTTCTACCACGCTGGATGTCCTGTGTGCGTCGCGGCGGAACAAAACGTAGCCAACGCCCTGGATCCCGCGAGATACGAGGTGGAAATCGTCCACCTCGGTAGGGACAAATCCCGTCTGAAGGAAGCGGAATACGCCGGTATCAAATCCGTCCCTGCCCTCGTTATGGGGGGGTCGGCGTTTCACATCAACTATGGCGCCAGCATCGAGGCATTGAAATAATCGCTTCATCCAGCGCTGAGGGCGCTTGTCTTACGGCAGGCGCCCTTAGTTGCTGAACCAGCATGCAGCCTCGTTCTCACATATACAAAAGCTACTTTAATAAAACTGTTTATATCCGTAGCAATCCGCGTTCACTACACGGCGGAGGCTGATATTTCAGACCTGACCCGTGCATCCCGTTCGGGAACTCACCCGTCATCGGCGGGGGCATCAATCTCGATGTCACCCAGGTCGAGTATCCGGCCTTCGAGCCGAACGGTGGCGATCGCGGGGCAGGACGGCAACGCCAAATTCACGGGACGATGCCGGTAACATGCGGCGGATTACGCTATCGCTAAAAGGCTCGAAGCGCCAGGTTTCCAGGCATTTTCGCTTCTTGGGCGAACGCGGACCAAGGCGGGGATTGTCGGCTCAGTAAACGATCGGGTCGAGCTGAAGGACGCAATCCCGTTAGCTCGAGCCAATCGCTCGCTAGCTGAGCGGCAGCGGCTCGACCTGGCCTGCGAGCAGGCGCAGGCTAAAAACCAATAGCCATACCCCACCCACGCTATACAAGGCGAACATCAGCCAGAATCCGATCGGCTGTTCACTTCTCGTGAACTCCAGTCGCCCCTTGAATCCGTTTGACCCGCAAGGTAGCCACCCCGTAGTGAGCGAACGATAGGTCATGAGCAATAGCCCGACTCCGAAGAAGAAAAACATCGCACCCTGAAAGGTCGCCATCAAACCTCCCCTCTGCGCAGGCGAACTTCGGCTGCGATCCGTGCAAGCGCGACGGCCGGCAAGGAAAGAACGGTCAAGAGAATCAACCCCAATGGCAGCAGGCCGAAACCGGAGCCGGCGATGAGCATGACCGCTGCCTGCATGAATATTACGACCACCGCCCAGCGCCACGGTCTCCGTGGAAATACATAGCCGAGAAGCCCGGCAAGCACGATGGCGACCGGATAGGCGACTGTCCAGTAGATAGACGTATCCCAAGGCTCAGCCCTCCCGCCGATTGCCGACGTGGTAAGCCATAGAGCCGTGCCCGCGACTATCGCAATTCCATAGGCCAGTATTGATGAGCTTTCTTTCATGGTTTGCAAGTTCCGGCCTAGCGCAGAGTTAGAGTGCTTTGCCATTTCTTGCCCAAACAAATAGATACGCAATTACTGCCAGACTAAATGCCAACGGCCCCGAAAAAAAGACTCCTCCGAGACCGCACAGATTGCCGAGGGAATACGAGCAAAAGAAGGCTATACCCGTACCCATACCTAAAAAGCCAGCCACACTGCCAACAGCTAAGCCACGTAATGCAAATTGAATTATCGAACGACGTGAACCGTCAGGAGTAATACGGAAGTTTAGATAAATGACCCCCGCTGCAATCAGTAGTACAGGCATCAACATTGCCGTGACTGGTAAAAATGACACGCTGAAACTAAGGAGTGTGGCGGCAATGTCTTTCATAGTGCTAACTTGAATTCGACTTCGTTTGTACCTAAAGAAACAGGGATTTTTATAGATAGCAATCTTAGCGCCAGAAATCGTAGCCTGGGTTAGCCGCGCAGCGGCGTAACCCGGGGATTTTGTGAATGAACGAGAGAACTGATATTTCAAGACCTGATCCGTTGCTCAGGGCGATTGCTTGCTGCGGGACGCAAGCACGCTGGGACGCAGTAAACGCTCACCGCGCATGACGTACAGGATGAAGACGCGAAAGCCCTCTTGACGATAAAAGCCTCGGCAGGGTGGCTCGACAATCTGCCTGTAGCGCCAACCCTTCAGTTCCTGCGGCTTTGAACCGCTTTTTGGATGGTCGGCCAGCTGCTCCGCGTGCCGAAACAACTTCTGGACCAGAAGTTTGGCCGCTTCCGGATTGTCCAGCGCGATGTAATCAGCAATGGTATCGAGGTCACTGAGCGCAGGCTCGGTCCAAATTACCTCAGCCATCGGGCCATGCGCTGTTTAGCCTGAGCATGAGACACTGTCCGCCCCTCCTCAATCGCTCTCTCTCCGCGCGCGATCCCTTCAAGCAGGCTCATGCGACGGTGCAGCGTCTCATACGTCTCATCGTCCACAAGGTAGGCGCTAGGTACGCCGTGCTGTGTAATAAGGACGGGCTCCTTGTCCCGCTCTAACTCGGAGAGCTCCGTGGCCTGACGCTTCAGTGTTGTCACAAGCTCGGTGCGCATGCTAGTGATACTAAAATATCACAAGACCCGGTGCAAGCCCGTGAGGACCAACGGGCCGCGAGCTGAGCGGCGCCCCTTGACGGGTTCATTGCGCGGGCGTCGGCTTGAGTGCCTAGTGGGCGCTACTCGTGACCGTGCAGGGAGATTTCCCGCGCAACCAAGCAGAGTGCTCCTACGAGCGCGGCCAGTGCGATAACGACTATCCACTCCATTACACGTTCTCCAGTTCCTCAATGCGTCTGTACGCCCAACGGTTGATAAGTACGATCATGACGGCGATTACCAACACAGCAATCAAGCCCGCTCCCACTATGATAGGGCTCGCCGTTGCATAGTTCTGGGCAAGCCACGCGACGAGCGAAGCGTCAAGTGCGACAGCGATTCCGAAGGCAACCTTGAGCCAACCGATCTCTTCTTTGAGGCGGTCTGCTCTCGACATGTAAATAGTCTACCACTTGGCTACTCGGATGCCCACCGGCTAAGCCGCGCCCGCCACGGAGGGAGGCGTGGCAACGCAACCAGCGTATCCGCCAGGCCCATCTCCGCTACCAGGGCTTGCACTACACGACGGTCAGCAAGATTGTGAACGATACAGAAAACTGATATTTCAAGACCTGAGCCATTCATCTGTGTTAGCCGATGGTTATCCTTCATGTAAACAATTGTAGGATGTGCCGACGTAAGGAGGCGCATCAGTCGCGGGACATCACTCGACAGATGCGTTTCGTACCTCAGCGCATCCGCGGGCTACGTCAAAGCAAATCCTTGAGCTGTTCAACGGACAGACCAGCATCTTTCACAATACCACCCATGGTAAACGCCTTGACTGGATTATAGCGCGGGATCCCAGACGTTCCCCGTTACTCATGACGATGTGTTTGCCTTGTCTGACTATCCGAAAACTAGCTTTCTCAAGAGCGCGTACTGCGTCAAGATGGTTGACCCCTGGAAGCCTCGACACAACTATGCCGCTACTTCAATTTCGTGAGTTTCCTGATCAAGGCTAATTTCTTTCACCGCAGCCAGATATTCCTGAATAGCATCCTGAATGTTCTCCAGCGCTTCTTCCTCGGTATCTCCT
>JBOIDM010000235.1:0-3413 GCA_050740575.1 Gammaproteobacteria bacterium | reverse complement strand
GAGCTTTATGCCCGTTGTCGCTGGGCCGGGTTTACCCCGCGCCGGTCAAACGACTGCCTCATCGCCGCGAGTTGCGTGCAACTCGAGTTGCCGCTACTTCACAATGATCGCGACTTCCTTGCCATTGCCCGGATCGAACCGGCCTTCAAAGTCTTTCCCGCAGCCGTCCCATAACAATCAATAGCATCAAGCACAAGGACAAGCGCCGCACATCCCTTCGCGGGCGGGCCGCAAGATAGCGGTGCGTATCTGTCACGCATCTGCTCGCGCTCCGGCCCGCGCCTGCCTTGATCGCCTGCGATCCCGATCCCGCCGGGATCGAGATCGCGCTATAGGCGGGCCAGCTTTGGGAAGAGGCGCGGCTCGCCTGGGAGCCCTAGCGTATGGACGTTCAATCAGGATAGGGGGAGGCCTCGCGGCCCCACCCACCGGGTCGCGGGAGGCAGTCGCCCGCCTCCAGCTCCCACGGAACGCCGCATGCAGATTTCCCGCACGGCGCTCTTCAGGTGTTGATTCACAGCACAGCGCATTGCTGAAATGCCCGATAAGGGAGTAACAGCTTCGGACGCTGTAGCGGATACCGCTGTTTGATTCGCTGAAAGACATCCCAGGAAATCGAGCCTTTGCGACTTCGGCTGCTAAGCATCTTGCGCCAGTAACGCTCGGTGGCCTGGTACACTTTACACAGGGCCGAAAAGTTACCGGCGATGCCATAATAAGCATAGTGCCCACGTAAGACTCGGTTCAGGTTGATGACTTGCTCGCGAACCGGCAAGTGCCGCATGCGTTGCATCAGGTCGGTCAGATGGGTGAGACTCCGGCGAAGTCGTGACTTCTCCGTACGTCGGGCCACCTGAAAGTTGCCCCGCTGGTTACGCGTGCAATAATGGGTGAACCCGAGAAAGTAAATGGTCTCGGGACGTCTTCGCCCATGCTTTGGCGCATGCCGCTCGGCAAACCGACCAAACTCAACCAGCCGCGTCTTGCTCGGCTGTAACGCAAGCCCAAACTTCGCCAAACGTTGGCAAAGCGCCTCCTCGACACGTAAAGCATCCGAGCGATATTGGAAACACAGCACAAAGTCGTCAAGGTACCTCACCAGGTAGGCTTCGCCTTCGAGGCGTCGCTTGACCACACGGTCAAACCATAGGTCTAACACATAGTGCAGGTACACATTACTCAGCAACACGCTGATTGACCCACCTTGTGGGGTGCCCTCGTCGTTCGGATGCACTTCGCCGTCTTCTAGGACGCCTGCTTTGAGCCACCGCCGAATCAGGCGAAGGATGCGCGGATCTCCGACTCGGTATTCGACAAAGCGCAGTAGCCATCCGTGATCCAAACTGCCGAAGAAGTTCTTTAGGTCCGCCTCAAGCACCCAGCTCACCTTGCGCCCAGCGATCAGCTCGTTGAGCGTCGATAACGCCTGATGAGCACTATGTCCAGACCGTCCACCGAATGAGCATTGCAGAAAATCCTGCTCATAAATGGCGGACAGTACCTGAGCCACACTGCGCTGCAGCGCTCGATCGGTTACACAGGGCACGCCTAAGGGACGCTGCTCCTGCTTACCCGGCTTTGGAATATACACCCGCCGAATCGGCGGCGGATGATACGCCTTTCGGTGGACCGCATTGAGCATCGGTTCCACCCAGACTTCAAACTCCTCCTTCGCCTCAGCCACCCTCTGCTTATCACATCCGGGTGCAGATTGATTCGGGATATGACATAAGCTATCCCAAACCCGCTCCTTCGTAACATGATGGGCGAGTGAGGTAAAACGTAACTTCGGCTCACACCGAGCTTTTGCTGCTATTCGTTCAAGGACCGTTTGCATGACTGGTGATCCCTCTCTTTGCATAGAGGACCGTAACCTCCCGTTGGATGGAGATCATGTTTCGCCCAAACGATTCAACTCCTGCTGGCCGCTTCCCCCTGTACGTGGCTCTCCCACGCTCCGAGTAGTATCAGCCAGTCTGACTTCCGACCGGTCATCGGGACCGCCTCGCGTTGTTGGCTTGTTGGTCCCTACAAGCTCCGCTTGAACCGATCGGATCTCCCTTGTTCACATAAAGTCCTTCGACCACATGCCGTGGGTGCGAACCCCGGAAGCATCACAAGCGACTTGCCTATCGCGCCACTTGCGATATTGCCTTCCCTTTAGGAGACAAGGTCGGCTACTTCGACCACGTTCGATATCGGGGCTACCTATCCCGTTCACTTTCGTTCCGGCCTATGGCCTCCCTGTCTACGCTTCGCAGTGCGCGTTACCACACACCACGCAAGACTCGGTACGTGGCTGCTGGCTAGGCGTTGCCACGGCAACCATCTCAGGTTGCTGAACTTCATGCGCTTTCCAAGGCGCAACTCCTACACCACCGGGCATACGGATCACGTACACGGCGGTTCGATGAAACATATTCCTACCTCGCTGCCAGACTCGGCAGTCCCAAACCGCTGAAGTAACGCGCCGGTAGAGCCAGCGTGAGCGCTGGGGTCTTGCTCAAGCGCCACGGGCCATGCGCCGACTTGCTCATGTTCCATGCTTCGCGCACGGAGACACCGCGTCGTCGCAGTTCCCGATAGCCCGCTCGTCCCCATTGCTTCCATTGATAGCAGCGTAACTTGCGTCGTATCCATTTGTCGACATCGCGCAGAGGGCTCAGCACTTCAGCGACACCGAAGTACGCTTTCCAACCAAGCAGGTCTTCTCTCAGCTCTAGCACAACGTCAACCAAACGGTAGCCTCGTGTACGACGGGTCCGATCGCGCACTTCCGCCCTTGAGCTTGTCGATGGCTTTCTCAGCCACCTTGAGCCGGGCCTCGTTACGGCTGACCGTGAAGCCCAGGAAGCGGCGCTTCCACGGGTGGCCTTCAGACCCCACCTCACGGTGACGCCCTTGCCCTTCCACCCGACTCGCTTCGTGCCATGCCCGGCACACACGTCAAAATTAACTGGCTGGCGCGGCTTTATCGCGCCAGTCCGGGTTGAATGAAAAATAGGCATTCAGTTCGACCCTGGCCAACCCTGGCCCATTTAATTCTCGAAAGCTCTGTCAGCCCCGGTCAGCGGCGATGAGCAGGTAGTGGAAGCTACCCTCTCGGTATGCCGTGAGGAATGCGTCCTCGATTCCGCTGGCCACTGAGGACTTCGCCCGCAGCTCCCAGTACGGGATCGTTGCAGCCGTCAGGTCAACGACGTTGATCTGGACGAGGTGGTTGGCCGCCATCGCCTTGAAGTACTCGCTTCTGGGGTGGATGTTGCAGCGGTAGTGCTGGTCGATCTTCCTGACGGCCTTGGAGCGGCCCCCGGTTAGATCGTTGTAGGCGCCGGTGATGCAGACGTAGCGACCGCCGTACTCCAGCAAGCGGGAGAACTCGGCGAAGAGCTCGAACAGGTCCACGTACATCG
>JBOIDM010000234.1:0-4404 GCA_050740575.1 Gammaproteobacteria bacterium | reverse complement strand
GCGTTATGTGGTCGCGGAGCCAAGCAGGTCTTGCGGCGCGAACGGCTGGAGCTCCCCGATGGGGATTTTATCGATCTCGACTGGCACGATCAGGGCGCTGGGCCTATCGTCGTGATCCTTCACGGGCTGGAAGGCTCGGGCAGATCCCGCTATGTCCGGGGGTTATTGGCGGCGGTGGCGGCCTGCGGATGGCGCGCCGTGGTCATGCATTTCCGTGGTTGCAGCGGGATCGATAACCGGCTTGCGCGCAGCTACCATTCGGGGGACACTGGGGACTTCGCCTACCTCATCACTACGCTCCGGCATCGCTATCGCGGCGCCTGCCTCGCCGCCGCCGGTTTTTCCCTCGGAGGGAACGTGCTCTTGAAGTTTCTCGGTGAGGCCCGAGAACGGGCGCCGCTCGCAGCGGCGGTCGCGGTCTCGGTCCCGTTCAAGCTCGACAACGCTGCCGAGCGGCTCGAGCGCGGCTTCTCGCGCGCCTACCAATGGTGGTTACTGCGGAGCCTACGGGCCAAAACCAGGAGCAAATTTTCCCGTCTGACTAGCCCCATCGATCTTAGCCGCCTGGATAAGCTGCGCTCGTTCTGGACCTTCGATCACGAAGTCACGGCGCCTCTCCACGGCTTTACCGGTGTGAACGACTACTATGCGCGCAGCAGCAGCCGTCAGTACCTTCCGGGGATTAGGGTGCCGACGCTCATCATCCACGCCCGCGACGATCCCTTCATGACCCCGGCCGCCATCCCCGGCGATGATGAATTATCATCGAGCACGCGCTTGGAGCTCACTGCGCGCGGGGGGCACAACGGGTTCGTCGCCGGCGTCTTCCCCGGTTGTCATTACTACTGGCTGGATCGCCGCATTCCGGAGTTTCTCGCGCCCTACCTCACAGGATCCTAAATGGGTGCGATCATAATATTTCAAGATTTGCGCTATATAGCCCTTAGGGACACAGGCGCGAGGCGCCCGGTTGCTCCGGTGCCGACCCGGACGCGACCAGCGCCTTGAGGCAAGGCGATTGCCGGAGCAGCTCCGCGCCCATGCGGCGCAGCGCATCCACCTGTTCCTTCGGTAGGTCGAACGAGGTGGCGGTGGAGAAGAAGCGCGCGCGCTCGGCCTCGTCCTTAATCTGATCGAAGCCGATGTAGATGCGGTACATCTCGACCTGATGCAGGCCGGGTTGCAGGCGCTGGTTCTTGTCGCGCGTGCGCATCACCTCCTGTAGCAGTTCCAGCGTGTCGAATGAGTAGTTGTCGAGCGGGACCGTGGCGATGGAGTTGATCACCGCCGCCAGCTCGGGGGCGTCGGGCGATTGGTCGGCCGGGTTCGGTGTTTCGTTCTTGGCGTCCACGACAATCACCACCAGTTTCTTGATCTGCTTGTTACTGAGCTTGTTCAGGATGCTCGGGCTCACGTCGCCGGAGGTCAGCGAGGTGAGCGGTCCGCGTAGCCCGATGTTGTCGGCCACGCCGCCGTCAAGCAAGTGGACGTACTCGCGGTTCTTTTCCTGATAGCTGCGCAGCAGGCGGGCGCCGTAGTAACGGCGCGGGTTCACATCGAGATCGTTCAGCGCATTCTCGACCCACGGCGGCTCGGTATAGTTGCAGCTTCCAGGGTAACTGTTGAGTGTGAGCGGCGTGAACGCGACCGGGAAATTGGAGGAGGCGGCCACGGCGCGTGCGATCGGAACCGTGCCGAGGTCGGCACACAGCGGATCGAACTGCGGCTGCACGAAAGTGAATTGCGATCCCTTCGTCATGTCGGTGGCGTTGATCATGAGATAGGGTTTGCGTGCCTGGCGATCGAGGTCGCCGAATGTAGCCTTGTCGAACAAGAGCTCCTGATACAGTTCGGTCGCGAGCTCGATGCGCCCGAATTCGGGCGACGCGAGGCGCAGCCAGTTGTACGGATTGAAGAGGCTCTGGATCAGCTCGCCCTGGACATCGCGATAAAGGAAGTTGCGCTGGAAGCGCCCCCCTTCCTCGAATATCTCCTCGCCTCGCAGGCCGTAGTAGGCGGCCGTGAAGCTGCCGCCGGAGATGGACGAGATCAAGTCCACTTCCTCGAGCAGGTTGCGCCGCTCGCCGCCGATCGCGACCGTGGTTTTGCGCAGCTCCTCGATCACGCCGTAGGCAAACGCCGCGGCACGTGTGCCCCCGCCGGAGAAGGTCAGGACCACGAACAGCTCGTCGCCGTTGCCGTTTGCCTCCAGCCGATCGTAGCGGTAGCCCTTATCTGAATCGTAACTGTCGAGCCGTCCGGTTACGGGAAAACTCGCACAGCCCGCGGCGAGGAGCGCCGCGAGCGCCACCACCGCCGATCGCCACGCGCGGGCCGTCATAGGGACTGGAACGCGATGATCATGGGCAGGGGCGCCAGTGTGCCCGTTACCCTGACGGTCTTGCTGAAGGGTAGGTAGTTCCGCGGCGCGCCCAGATTGAAGGTATGGGTGCCGGTCTGCACCTGGATGACGTCGTTGGTGAAACCGGCGGGGTTGCCGTCGACATACACCTGGCGCCGGCCAGGGAAAGTGACTTTGACGAATTCGTCCATAACGGACTCCGCGAGCTTGTTGAACGGGCGGGGTGGTATGGTGTCCTGACACGAAACCCAGGTCAAGCGCGGGATCGGCTAAGGACCCGCAGGGCTCGTAACAGGCTCTTTCTGATTCCCCGACGCTGATAGAACACGGGACACGGGTTGCACTGGCGTAGGCCCAATGCCAACGCGATCATCCGGGATCACCCGCGTCCACGGGATCGCTTTCCTGCACCGGAGGGCTGGTCCGTCCGCGGGGTGCCGTTGCCGCGTTGTCGGCGCTGCTGTGGCTGATGAATATCGTGGTCATCTCTACCGGCAGCCATTGAAGATGGCGCTCATGCGCCCGACTCAGGCGGGGGTTCCTGCTGGGCCCCAGCCTTGGCTTGAGACTGCCAGAAGAGTTGCTGTTCCTCGGCGATAATGGCTTCGACCCGCTCGACCAGGAGGCGATAGGCGCCGGCTTCGTCCGCTGCGCCGGCGTACGCATCCGCGTTTTGGATATACAGGCGGTATTCGCGTTTCATGCCTTCGGAGGCCTTGCGGTAGGCTTGCCAGGTCTCGGCGGGACGCAGCAAGGTATCCACCGCCCGGCTGATGGTGACCGCGGCACCTAGCGCGGCGGTAAGATGGCGCACCCAGTCCGCTGCGTCCAGCACCTGGAGTAGCGAAATCAGGGCGCCAAGGACAATGACGCAGATGGCGAATGCCAAATAGCGGCGCTTCTGTTTCCCTGCGTTCTTGTCGTACCACTCGCCCTGGCCATCCAGGACCGTTCGGAAATAATAGTCGGCACGCGCTTGGCGCGCTTCGATGGGCGACATCCAGGCGGGTTTGACGGTTGCGATATTGTTGTCTGACGGCATGCGCGATTCCCCCGTTATTTTAAGTTTCGGCTGCGCCTTTCCTCCTAACTCACGACTCTCGCCTGGGTGCCGGTGCGGTCCTGCACATACCCCATAAACCCCAAGAGTTCGCGCCCGCTTACGCCACATTTGACCAGTAGCGTGCTTACTCGCCCCTCAATGGTCTGTTTGTCGTCAGCGGCAAGCCCAATGACCTCCGAGGGCATTTCCCCCTCGCTTGATTGGCCTGCCTCAAACCAAAGGCTAACAAATCGCTCGGCGGCGACTATTTTATTCCACTCATTCCCCGTATTACCATCCAGCACATCGAGATGGCTGAGGAGGGCCTCAGTCATCACCTTTCGACCGAGGTCGTCCGCAATTTTTCAGGGCCGAAGTCTAACTTTTTGTCCGGCCCTTGCTCGAAGGCGTTTACGACGATTGCAACCTCGCCATTAGGTCGCCCTGATCCCCATGGCCACCACCGTAGCGGCGAAGCATACTCGACGAATTCTGTGATAAAGGCTTGTTTAAGGGACACGACGATTCCCCTGCCGGTATCGATGGCGCCGCGGGATGCTTGGGAGGGGTCGGTGAATTTGTCCAGTTTGTCGGCATATGGCCTCAATACCCGGTAATCGGTCGCCCCTTCGTTGGATATTGCGCAGCCGCTGAGCGCGTATAGGACGACTTGGAAAAGGACAAATAAGCTTGCTTGTGCGACTGATCTCACCCGCTGGGTAAAAACACCGGTGGTAAAATAATTCGCCAATCGTTGTAACGATTTCGACGTAGTATGATGTTGCCTGCCACGGAAGACACTGGTCATACCCGCTTCCTTCCTTTCCTGTATGTCATTTGGATGTTGCTCGGCGGCATTTTTCAACGCATCGCGTTCGTTACCCGCTCTTCAGGCACCTGCCATATCCTACGGTCACCGACGCGCACACCGGGCCATCGTCAGATCCTGTCATACGATATTGTCGTTCGCAGCGACCCAACGATCATGGGATCAATTATC